>JVVZ01000069.1:0-15328 GCA_001062585.1 Neisseria meningitidis | reverse complement strand
ACTGTCTGCGGCTTCGTCGCCTTGTCCTGATTTAAAGTTAATCCACTATATATAGTGATTTCACTACTATACACATTCCGATTTTCCTTGTTTTTCGGTTAGAGGTCGTCTGAATACCATGAGCAAAGCTCCCGATGCTTTTACGCGGCTGATTAATGCCTTGAAAATTTTACCCAATGTCGGTCCGAAATCCGCGCAGCGCATGGCGCATCAATTGCTGCAAAGCAAGCGGGAGCAGGCGCAGGAGTTGGTTGATGCTTTGCGATACGCCTTAAAGCAAGTCCAGCATTGCAGGATGTGCAACACATTTTGCGAAGGGAGTTTGTGTGATATCTGTTCTGACGAATCGCGCGACAAACACCGCCTGATGATCGTCCATATGCCGGCAGATGTCTCCAATATGGAAACAGCCAATTGCCATGACGGTTTGTATTTTGTGCTGATGGGGCAAATCAGTCCCGCGCAAGGGATGGATGTGAGCGCCATCGCATTGGACAAACTGGTGGCAAGGTTGCAGAACGCTGATGTCGAAGAAATCATCATTGCAACAAACTTTACTGCCGAAGGAGATGCGACGGCGTATGTGTTGGCAGAATTGTTTAAAAACCTTCCATACAAAGTCAGCCGTCTTGCCAGAGGCATCCCTTTGGGGGGAGAGTTGGAATATGTCGATGCAGGGACTTTGGCGCAGGCCGTTTATGAAAGGCGCGCAATCAAGGAATAAAACAATAAGGAATAAACAATAAGGTCGTCTGAAAACGCGTTTCAGACGACCTTATTTCAAACAAAGCCGGTTTATTTGCAGCTTACGCCTTGAATTTGCGGAGTGTCGCCGCTGCCTACTTTAAAGGCACATTTGGTGGCGCTGCTGCCGGATACGGTAACGACACCGCTGCCTGCGGTCAGGCTGACCGGTTCTTTAACACCCATGCCGACTGCGGTTGCGGCAAGTTTTTGCACGTCGGCAGCGGAATAGGACGTATTGTTTGAACTGATTTTAATCTCCTTAGCCGCATACGCATTTGCACTGAATGCCAATCCGGCAGCGGCAACGGATAATGCTAAGAATTTTGTGATGTTCATTAATGGTTTTCCTTTTTGATGGCGGTAAACTTTACCGCGATTTCAGAATAAGGCCGAATAGATGATTGTGCAAGTTTTTCGGCCGATTTTACGGTAGCCCTGAATAAGAAGACTTTGGTTTACAAATTGCGATGTCTCTATTCTCGGTCGTTTCGGCGTATTCAGACGACCTGTCGGTTTTACGGTACAATAGGCGTTTTTTGACAAACGGATGAGGCATATAAATGGCTTCTTTAGAGACTTGGATAGGACTGCGCTATTTGCGGGCAAAAAAACGCAATGGCTTCATGTCGTTTATCACCGTCATTTCTATTGTAGGTATTGCACTCGGTGTGATGGCTTTGATTGTCGTATTGTCTGTCATGGCGGGCTTTCAGAGAGACATACGGGGGCAGCTTTTGAAAGTGGCTCCTCATGCCGAAATGGGTTATTACGATAACGGCAACGGTAAAAGCTGGGAGAGCCTGCGCGAGATTATTAAAGGACGCAAAGAGGTGCTTCAGTCGGCACCTTATGTTTCAGGACAGGCATTGCTGGCCAATGCGGGTGAGGTCCAAGGTGTTCAAATCCGCGGGATTTTGCCTGATGAAGAAAAAAAGATCGTTGAATACAGTAAAGAAATGCCTGTTGGCAGTTTTGATGATTTGAAGCCGGGCGAATTCGATATTATTTTGGGGCAGGATTTGGCTGAGACTTTGGATGTAAAGGTTGGTGAAAAAATCACTGTCGTTACGCCTGAAGGCAACGTGACGCCTGCCGGTGTCGTACCTCGTCTGAAACAATTTAAAGTTGTCGGCTTGGTCAAAACTAAAATCCATGAATTGAACAATTCTCTGGCATTGACACACATGAAAGATGCCCAGGTCTTGTACCGTCTAGATGAAAATGCGGCAGGCTTGAGATTGAAACTTGCCGATCCGATCAACGCGCCGTCGTTCACCGAAACACTGCTGCCGAAAAATCTGCAAGAAGAAGTATGGTTGCGCGATTGGACATACACCAACCGCAGTTATTTCGAGGCCGTAGAAATGGAGAAAAGGGTGATGTTCATCATTCTGCTGCTGATTGTTGCCGTAGCCACCTTTAACTTGGTTTCTTCTTTGGTCATGGCGGTTACGGAAAAACAAGCTGATATTGCCATTTTGAGGACTTTGGGTGTCTCTCCGGGCAGCATTATGAAAATTTTTATGGTGCAGGGCGTATTTGCCGGCTTTTTCGGCACCTTAACCGGTGTGATTACCGGTGTCACGCTGGCTTTGAACGTGGGCAGTATTGTCAAACAGTTAGAGAGTTGGTTTGGTTTCCAATTCATCAAATCACAAGTTTATTTCATTGATTATATCCCGAGTGACGTCAGTGTTCATGATGTTGTGCTGATAGCCTGCATTTCCCTGATTTTGTCGTTTATCGCTACGCTCTATCCAAGCTGGCGTGCTGCAAGAACCCAACCGGCGGAGGCTTTGCGCTATGAATAAAGTAGTTTTGAAATGCGATAATGTCAGCAAAAGCTACAAAGACGGTCAATTGAATGTCAACGTTTTGAATCAGCTGAGGCTAGAAGTGCTCGAAGGTCAAAGCGTCAGCATTATCGGTTCGTCCGGTAGCGGCAAATCGACCTTGATGCACATTTTGGGCGGTTTGGATAAGCCGACTTCTGGCAGCGTGGTACTGATGGGACAGGATTTGAGTCAGTTGGGGCAGAAACAACTGGGTCTGCTGCGCAATCAGTATTTGGGTTTCGTGTACCAGTTCCACCATTTGCTGCCTGAATTTTCCGCTTTGGAAAACGTCATGATGCCGCTTTTAATCGGCAAGATGAAAAAAGCCGAAGCAGAACAGCGTGCGGTTGAAATGTTGGAAAAAGCGGGTTTGAAAAAGCGCATACAGCACCGCCCCAGCGAGCTTTCCGGTGGCGAACGCCAACGTGCCGCCATTGCGCGCGCGCTGGTGACGCGTCCAAAATGTTTGCTCGCTGACGAGCCGACAGGCAATCTTGACCGTAAAAATGCGCAAAATGTACTGGATATGATGCTGGATCTGAAATCAGAGTTGAATACCAGCCTGATTGTGGTCACGCATGATGACGAGTTGGCAGTCCGCTTTGAGCGGGTTATGCTGATGCACGACGGACGCTTGGAAGAGCAGTAACTATTCGGCAAATACGCAAAGGTCGTCTGAAAAAGTAATTGATGCTTTTCAGACGACGGCGGATTCAGATTTGAAGTACAACTTTCCATAACAGAAAAAGGCCGGTATGCGGTAGCATACTGGCCTTTCCTGCAATGCAACACATTAACATTCTTATCCGCCCAAGAAAAACACTTGGTTACGAAACGCCAAGTGTTTTATTTTTGAATCTGTTCCAACCACTGATGCACTTGACATCCGAATCCAAAGTCGTCTGAAAACTGAATGCCCCTTGAAGTTGGGTCCATCCCCTATACATAGCCAATACTTGGGAGGCAGATTCAAAAAAAGCTGCTATGGAAAGAGCAGCTTTTGTCCGGTTTGGCGGAAACGGTGGGATTCGAACCCACGGAGGATTTGCACCCTCAGCGGATTTCGAGTCCGCTGCATTCAGCCTCTCTGCCACGTTTCCGTAGAATAAAGTAAAACCAAATAAAAATGCTGTTGGCTGGGCTTCACTTCATTTTTATTTGGTTTTTCTATTTTCAAGAAATGGCGGAAGCGGTGAGATTCGAACTCACGGAGGGCTATCAACCCTCGACGGTTTTCAAGACCGTTGCATTAAACCGCTCTGCCACGCTTCCGTTTCTTGAAGCCGAAATAATAATGAAATTTGTCGGGTTTGCCAAGCGAAATTTTTAGGGGAATATTTAGTTTTTTGTTTTTACTTGGTTTGTTCTTTTCGCATGAACACCCATTCGGACTCATTCGACGCTGCTGCGTTAAATGCGTAGCCTTCGTAATCGAAATTTTTCAGCATTTCAGGGTCGGTAATATTGTGTTCCGCCGCGTAGCGTACCATCAGTCCGCGCGCGCGTTTGGCATAGAAGCTGATGATTTTGTATTTGCCGTTTTTTTCATCTTTGAAAACGGGGGTAATCAGGCGGGCTTTAAGTTTTTTAGTGTTGACGGATTTGAAATATTCTTGCGAAGCGAGGTTAACCAATATGTCGCTGCCTGCTTGGGCAAGGGTATCGTTCAGCAGGTCGGTGATGATGTTGCCCCAAAATTCATACAGGTTCTTACCGCGTGTGTTGGCAAACGCTGTTCCCATTTCCAAGCGGTAGGGCTGCATCAAATCCAGCGGGCGCAGGATGCCGTAGAGGCCGGAAAGCAGGCGGACATGTTGTTGCAGATATTGGATTTGTTCGGGTTTGAGGGTGTCTGCGGCGATGCCTTCGTAAACGTCGCCGTTGAACATAAAGACTGCCTGTTTGGCGTTGTCGGGGGTAAACGGCGTATGCCATTCGGCGTTGCGCTCGGCGTTTAAGAGGGCGATTTTGTCGGAAACGTGCATCAGCTCGGCGATTTGCTGCGGAGCAAGTTCACGCAGTTGGCACATCAGGATTTCGGCTTCCGCCAAGAGGTCGGGTTGGGTGAATTCTTTGACGGGTGCTGGGTCTTTTTCATTGAGGTTTTTGGCGGGAGAAAGGACGAAGAACATGATGGACTCGGAGATGTGATAAACAGCGGCATTGTAGGTTTAAAATGTTTTATGGGCAAGTTTGATAAGTGAAGTAAATACCGTTATAGCAAAGGCTATTTGAATGGAATTAAAAAGGTCGTCTGAAAACTCAGATTTGAGGTTTTCAGACGACCTTTTATTGAACTGCACCCTTGTTCAGCGATACAGGGAAACGATGGTTTCGGCGGCTTTGACGCAGCTATCGACATCGGCGACCAAGGCGATGCGGACGTAGCCTTCGCCTGGATTGCCCCATTCGGTATCGCGGGCGAGGAAGCGGCCGGGGAGGACTTGGATGGCGGCTTTTTGCCAGAGGTTTTTGGCAAATGCCAAGTCGTCACCATCGGGGACTTTCAGCCAGATATAGAACGATGCGTCGGGCAGTTTGACATCAAATACCTGTTGCAAAATGGGGATGACGCGGTCGAATTTTTCTTGGTACAGGCGGCGGTTGGCGATGACGTGTTCTTCGTCGTTCCATGCGGCGATGCTGGCGCGTTGGACGGGGATGCTCATTGCACTGCCGTGGTAGGTGCGGTAGAGCAGGAAGTTTTTAAGCAATTCGGCATCGCCCGCGACAAAACCGGAGCGCAGTCCGGGGACGTTAGAGCGTTTGGAGAGGCTGGTGAACATGACGATATTGCGGTTGCTGCGCCCTAATTGCGCCGCCGCCTGTAAGCCGCCTATGGGTTTGTTGCCGTCGAAATAGATTTCGGAATAGCATTCGTCGGAAGCGATGATGAAACCGTATTTGTCTTGCAGATCAAAGATTTCTTGCCAGTCTTCCAGTTGCAGGACGCTGCCGCTGGGGTTGTTGGGCGAGCAGACGAACATGACTTTGGTGCGTTGCCATACGTCTTCGGTAATGCTTTTCCAATCGGGCTTGAAGGACGGGGCAGGGCAGTTGGCAAAACGGATTTCGCCGCCGCCGAGAATGGCTGCGCCTTCGTAGATTTGGTAGAACGGGTTGGGGCTGAGGACGACGGGTTTGAGGTCGTCTGAAACGGGGTTTAAGACGGTTTGAACGAAGGAAAACAAGGCTTCACGGCTGCCGAGTACGGGCAGGACTTCTGTATCGGGGTTGACGGTCAGTCCGTCGTAACGGCGGCGCATCCAGTCGGCACAGGCTTGGCGCAGCTCGGGCAGACCTGCGGTCAGGGGGTATTTTTCCAGTTCGTGCAGCGAGGCGGTCAGCGCATTGGTGATGACTTCGGGGGTAGGGTGTTTCGGTTCGCCGATGTGAAGGTGGACGGGGGTGACACCTTCGGGAGGATTAACGCCCTGCATGGCTTCGCGCAGGCGGGCAAACGGATAGGGTTGGAGCTGGTCGAGTAGTGGGTTCATGGGTGTTCCAAATGTCTATCGAGACGGTCATCTTAGCATTTTTTATGCGGATTTTGTTGACAATGTGTGCAGGAAAAGGGAGGCAGCGTTGGGAAAAGGTCGTCTGAAAATCGGTTTCAGACGACCTTTTTAAGCATCATGCGATTTGCAGGCAAGATATAGTGGATTAACTTTAAACCAGTATGGCGTTGCCTCGCCTTGTCCTGATTTAAAGTTAATCCACTAAAAAAGGGCATATTGAAATATGCCCTTTTTTAGCGTTCATCTGCGGATATGAATTATTTAGCTGCTGCGGGAAGAGCGCCGTTGAGCAGATATTGGATGGTTTCTTGCACCGTGCGGATGGCGTTGCCAAACGGTAGCGGGTCTTTACCTCGGAAAAACAAGCCCTTATCGACTTCGCCACGGAAAGCGGCAGAGAGTTGGATATCAATGCAGAATTGTCCGGCTTTTGCCAAACCGTCGCGCAGGCCGCAGCTGGTCAGACAGTTCAAGCCTTGCGTACAGCGGCGCGGGTCGGCTTTGGCATTGGCTTGCAGCTTGGATTCGCGCTTGATGTAGCTGTCTAGGAATTTGGTGCGCACACCGCGTGCGGGCAGTCCGGCGACGGACATAAATTCGACAACATGCTCGGTTTCTGCGCCTGCCAGCGTTTTTTTGAAGTTGATGTGGGCATCGCCTTCTTCGGTAACCGCAAACGCCGTGCCGATTTGGACGGCGGATGCGCCCCAGTTTTTCAGCGCGGTTTTGACTTTTTCAAAGTTCGCCATGCCACCGGCGAGGATGAGCGGGATTTTTTCACTTTCAAGACCTAAGTTCTTGAATACTTCGAAAGTTTCTTCGATGACGCGTTTGAATTCAAACTTGGCATCGTTCACACCTGCCACGCTTGCCGCGCCCAAGTGTCCGGCAGCGTGTGCGGGATGTTCGATAACGATGGCGTCGGGCAAAACACCTTTTTTCATCCAGCGTTTCAATACGATGCCGATACCGCGCGATTCGGACAAAATCGGGAACAGGGCGACATCTTTGTGATAACCCTCGGTCATTTCGGGCAAATCCAGCGGCAATCCCGCGCCCATCACAATTGCGTCCGCACCCGATTCGCAGGCTTGGCGGACGTAGGCAGCGTGGTCTTTGACGGCTTTCATGACGTTGACGGCAATCATGCCTTTGCCGTTTGCGTCGGCTTTGGCTTTTTGGATTTCGCGGTCAAGCGCGGTGCAGTTGAGTCGGGTGTATTTTTCTTCGCTCGGATTGATTTTGGATTCGGCGAGCAGGTCGTCATGCAGGTGGCGCAAATCGACGCTGGCAATCGTGCCGACACCGTTTTCGCGGGCGACCGCGCTGGAGAGTTTCGATGCGGAAACGCCCACGCCCATCCCGCCTTGGACGACGGGAATCAATGATTTGCCTCGGATGTGCAATGGGTCGAAGTTGTTTTGCATGTATGGGTTCCTTGATGGTTGCGGGAGCGGACTGATATTGGCAGACCGGCTTTGCTGGATTTTGAAAATTTATTTTTAATCAATGGGTAAGGTTTGTTTTTTTACTGAACCTGATGATATTGGGCTGCTTATATCTCAGGTTTTAGTAATTATACTCTAAATGTGGACAAAAATTAGAGTATCAATACAGTTTTTGCAAATTAAATTTGAAAAGTATTGTTAACTAAGAAATATTTTTTCGGGTTAGGTCGTCTGAAAGATTGATTTATCGAAGGTTCACTCAGGTACGGAGACGGTAAGCAGAGGTGTTCATATTATGTTAGAAGCCTGTACTTCCGATACTGGGCATATCTATACCGGCAGCGAAAAATAGGAAAGCCGGACAATCAGTAGCAGCGTAACCAATCAAAATAGCCTGAACATGACGCTTAATGCTTTGGACTTGCAGAGTTTGTATAGTAAATTAACTTTAAACCAGTACGGCGTTGCCTCGCCTTGCCGTACTACCTGTACTGTCTGCGGCTTCGTCGCCTTGTCCTGATTTAAATTGAATCCACTATAAAAAGTCCTCAAGCAGGCTTTTCTGATTTATGACGTAATAGGATAGAGGGAAGAAAAGAGAAAAACGACCCGAAAGGGTCGTCTGAAAAGCAGAATAACGCACTAAGGTCGCCGAAACCAAAGATAGATGCATAAAAGTATCCAGCCGATGAAGGCGGCGCCGAGAACAGCACGAAGGATTGGGGTGCCGGCAGCAGATGAACGGACTCGCTCTCCACGGAGAAGAGCCTCATTATAGGCTTTCCGTTTTTTTCGAAGATCATCATTCCAGATATTTGCAGGATGCCAGCTATACGACGGATTGTGCATCATATCATCATCGTCCATGAGTAACTCCTTTTGAAATTGTATTTGGCAGGTCGTCTGAAACCGGATTACAGATCGTATTTCTGCTTCAGTTCAGTCAGTTCCCGTTCGGCTTCCCGTTTTCCGAGTTTGTCAAACTTCAAGGCTTACCTTTTCACTCTGACCGAGCGCAAGTGCTTGAATTTGCCTTTGTCGATCAGGAAATAATGATGACCGAATTGTTCTGAACCGTCCTTATCTTGTAAATGTCCCTCAAGACAACCGGAGGCGATGACCAAGTTACTCTTCGGATCGGAACGGAAGTCGCCGTCCTCATCAATATCTCCGCAGCCTAACAGCAGATCGCCCAATTGAATCGGCGTTCCCGTGGTATTGTCGATTGCACCCGCTTCGATACAGCCTGATGTGCCGCAACCGAAACCGAAAGTGGAATATTTGCCGGCGGCGTTGGGACG
The DNA here is from genome assembly GCA_001062585.1 of Neisseria meningitidis. Taxonomy (GTDB): domain Bacteria; phylum Pseudomonadota; class Gammaproteobacteria; order Burkholderiales; family Neisseriaceae; genus Neisseria; species Neisseria meningitidis_D. The sequence continues at coordinate 6,479 of JVVZ01000069.1, read as the reverse complement.
GTTTTCTGCCAAAACCTCACGCAGCCGGGTGCGGAACGTACGGGCGTAATGGTCTTTCATATTGAGTTTGGCAGTTTTGCCGTTGAAGGTATTTTTTGTCGGATAGCCGTCGAAGCGGTAAATTTTTTGCTTTTGAGCGCGTTCGAATTGGGCTTTGGTCATGGTCAGCTCCGGACCTGCAACAGCAGTGAATGGAACGAGAGTGAATGGAACGAGTAATAAGACCGTCAAAATACAGCTTGGTTTCATCATATACTCCTTTATAGAGTCTGTTGTAGATTTGATATTCAAGAAGAACATCATGACAGTGTTGCTAAAAAATTGTATTCCCCGTCATTAGAAACGTTGTCGTAAACGATAATGTTTCATATCCCTTCATTTCTCGCTCCTCCTGATGTAGAACCTGACTTGCACAGAGTATCTGGATAGTCTTTTGTGCGTCTAAGATTTGTGGCGGTTCATTTTTCAGACGACCTTTTTGTATAGTGGATAAATGAGTTTGTTCACGAACTGATAGAAAACGAGACACCCGTCCGCCATCACTCCTGCTTGCGCGTGCGTAACGGCCGGCTGGCGTTTCTATTTTCATTCTCGAAGCAAATCTCAATCCTCTTTTTTCTCCAACGCGGCAAAGGCGGCCTTCATGGTCGGGTTTTTGCGTACTAATTTTTTGACGGTCAGGTCGGTTGCTTTGTTGTTGGCAAGGCGCAGGTTGTTTTCCGAAGAGAGCAGGGCTTCTTTGGTTTTTTGCAGGTGGCTAATGGTTTTGTCGATTTCGTCGATGGCGGTTTGGAATTTGCGGCTGGCGAGTTCGTAATTGCGGGCGAAATCGGTTTTGAACTTGTCCAAGTCTTCTTCAAAGTGCGTGATGTCGATGTTTTGCGCGCGCATTTGTGCCAATTCCTGTTTGTATTTCAATGAATTGAGCGCGGCGTTGCGCAGCAGGGAAACGATGGGGATGAAGAACTGCGGGCGCACGACGTACATTTTCGGGTAGGCGTAGGACACATCGACGATGCCGTTGTTGTAGAGGTCGCTGTCGGCTTCCAAGAGTGAGACGAGGACGGCGTATTCGCAGTTTTTTTCTCTGCGGTCTTTGTCCAACTCTTTAAAAAAGTGTTCGTTTTTCTTTTTGGTGGCGGTTTCGTCGTTTTCGTTTTTCATCTCAAACATGATGGAGATGATTTCGTTGCCTTCTTCGTCAGTTTCGCGGTAGATGTAGTCGCCTTTGCTGCCGGTTTTGGCGTCGTTGTCTTTGCCGAAGACCGCTTGGGGAAAGGCGGTGGTGCGGATGCGGTTGAATTCGGTTTCGCAGTGCTGCTCAAGGCTTTCGCCTATCATTTTGGTGGACTGTTTGGCTTTGAAGTCTTTGTAGAAGGCGATGGTTTCGTCTTTTTGTTTGAGTTCGGCTTCGTATTTTTCGCGCAGGCTTTGTTTTTCCAACTGGTTTTCTTTGGATTGCAGCATGAGCTGGGTGTTCAGATTGCCCAATTCGCGCTCTTTTTCGGCAACGGCTTTGGTGATTTCCAGCTCTTTTTCCATGTTTTTCGCCGCTTCCAGCGATTTTGCCTGCGCCTTCAGTTCGGCAATCAATTTATCTTGCTCGGCAATTTGCGCTTTCAGACGACCCTCAATCTCGGCGGCGGCAAGTTTGCTGTCTTTTTCGTAGGCGTTGATTTGGTTGGACAGGGCGGCGATTTCGTGGTTTTTGTCGGCTAGGATTTTGTCGAACTGATTTTGTGCCTGCGCTTGGGCAAGCTGCATATCGCTTTGAAACTGCATCTGCGCCTGTTGCAGGCGCTCGTGGATTTCGGTTTGAAATTCTTGGGTGCGGACTTGGTTCAGGATGTCGGCGTAACTGGCTTCGTTGACGGTAAACGCGGTGTGGCAGTGCGGGCATTTGATTTCGTGCATGGCGGGTTTCCCTTGTATTTGAAGCGTGTCATTTTAGCAGAAAGGTCGTCTGAAAAAGTTTTAGCGAAACTCGCTACGCTCGTTTTGGCGAAACCCTTACGAGTTTTCAGACGACCTCGTCGCTTCAAATTCAATCGCAAGCTACGTTGCCGACATCAAGGCGGAAATCGTGAAATTCGTTGAGCGTGCTGCGGTGGCCGATGCTGATGATGATGCTCTGCGGCAGTTTGCGCTTTAAGGCGCGGTAGAGCAGGGCTTCGGTCGGTTCGTCCAAGGCGGCGGTGGCTTCGTCGAGCAGGATGACTTTGGGCTGCGAAAGCAGAGCGCGGACGAAAGCGACGCGTTGCAGTTCGCCGGGGGAGAGCTTGTGTTGCCAGTCGTCGGTTTTATCTAGTTTATCAATGAGATAACCTAAGCGGCAGGTGTTCATGGCTTCGGCTAGTTCGGGATGCTGTTTGTCGATGTCAGGATAACAAATCGCGTCACGCAGGCTGCCTTGCGCCGTGTAGGGGCGTTGCGGCAGGAAGAGGATGTCTTGATGCGGCGGACGGCGGACTTTGCCGCTGCTGCCGAACGGCCAAAGCCCCGCCAGCGCGCGCAGCAGCGAGGTTTTGCCGCAACCGCTCGGACCACGTATCAGCAGGGAATCACCGCTTTTGAGGTTGACGTTGATGCCGCTCAACAGGATTTCGCCGTTGTGGCGGAACAGGGCGACGTTTTCCATCGAGAGGTCGTCTGAAACCTCGGTAATGTCGGGTTGCTGTGCGCTGTGTTGTTCTTCCGTACTCAGCAAAAAGCCGTACAAACGCTCCAGTCGGGCGCGGTAGGCGGTGAATTTGTTGTAGAACAGCCGAAAGAAGGACAGGGCGTTTTGCAGTCGGGCGAAGGCTTGGACGGTCTGCTGGATGTCGCCGATTTTGATTTGTCCGGCAAACAGGCGCGGAGCTTGCAAAATAATGGGGAAGAGCTTGATTCCGTTAGTAAACATATCATTAAAGCCGCTTAAGCAGACGCTTTGGCGGGCGATGCGCCAACGGTTGCGGATGATGGCTTTGAAGCGGTCGGCAAGCTGGTCGTGTTCGTGTTGTTCGCCGCTGTAAAACGCCACGCTTTCGGCGTGGTCGCGCACGCGGATGAGGGAATAACGGTAGTCGCCGTTGAGTTTTTCGTTTTCATAGTTGTAACGAATCAACGGGTTACCTATCCACATGGCGATAAAGGTCGCCAAAATCACAAACATATAGACAAACCAAACGATGCCGTGCGGAATGTCGACGCCGAACACGGTCAGGATGCCCGCCAAGCCCCACAAAACAACGGCAAATTCCAGCGAGGTAACGACCGAATTGACCATGCCGCGCACAAATTCTATGGTCGAGGCGATGAAATCCTGCGCGTCTTGTTGGATACGCTGGTCGATGTTGTCCGGCGCATGGCGGCGCATTTGCAGGCGGTAGTAGTTTTTATCGGCAAGCCAGCGCGTTGTCAGCACTTCATTGAGCCGCTCCGACCATTTAATCGCCAAGCCTTGATCGAGAAAGTCGTTGACGACGTTGTTAAACGCCCGCACCAGCACCACGCCTGCGTTCATCGCTGCAAACATCCAAAACGCGGAGGCGTTCAAATCCTGCATCGAGTCGTAAAGCCCTTTGGACATAAAGGTACTCAATACATTCAGCCGCACTTCGGTCAGCAGCAGCACAATCATCGCGGTAATCGCCAGCAAGACTTTGACCGCGCTTTTCGGCGTCAGACACAGCCGCAGGATATAGGCAAACTCCCGCCCGAAGCGCGTTTCGCGTGCCAAAAACAGAATCACCGCCGAGGCGGCGGCGACCATCAATAAGGTTTGTAACAGCCAAGACGGCGTGGAATAAAGCTCGATTTGCCATTTTTGCATGTGCGTTGTCTCTTGAGGCAGGCAGCGGGCAGGGGTCATCTGAAACCCTGATTCTCTGCTTAATAAAATAATTTATAATTACTATGGAAAAAGTTTTGATTTATGTTGTATTTTTGTTTTTACAAATGGTTATCATCACTTTTTATAGAAAAGCAGAATGTTATCAAATATAATTCCGCAGCAAAATTACTTTGTGATTTTTAACGTTTATTGCAATAAAAATAACCCACCTCAAAGACAGAAGGAATCTATGAACAGCAAATTAGCCCTGATGCCGCTTTTGATTATGAGCGCGTTTTCTTATGCCGCCGATGAAGCGACACCTGAAACCCCTGTGCAACAGCAGTTGCAGGAAGTTAATGTCCGCGCCGACGCCAAACGCGTCAAAGCCGCCCGCTCTTACTCCATCGCCAGCGACGGCGACTTGCGCGACCGCGTAAACTTGGGACTGCTTGGTAAAGCCAATGCTTTCACAGCGCCGATTACGGTTGTCAACTATGATGAACAAGCCCTCAACAACACTGAAGCGCGTACTTTGGTGGATGCCGTATCAAAAAAAGACGCGTCCGTTTGGCAGTTCGGCGGCGAAAGCAACACGCTGACCGGCCTGTATTTCCGAGGTTATCAGCTTGACTCGCGCCAATTCAGCGTCAACGGTTTGGCAGGTATGTACGGCACGCAAGGCACGGCCAGCGTGCATGTCGGTTCCGCGCAACTGATTAAAGGCGCGTCCACCACTGTAAACGGCATGGACCCTGAAGGCGCGGTATCCGGTTCCGTCAATATCGAGACTAAAAAAGCCGCCGATGAGGGCAACCGCAAAATCGGTTTGGGCTGGTTCAGCAACAACCGCGCCCAAGGTACGTTCGACTTGGGTCAACGCTTTGGCGAAAACAAAGAATTCGGCGTGCGCGCTAACGGCAAACTGCGCCACGGCGACACCCCGCGCCACGGTTACAGCGAAGACAACAAAGAATTTGCCTTAAATGCCGACTACCGCGGCGAAAAACTACGCGTGGCGTTCGATTCCATCTACGCGAAACGCAAAACCAACGGCGGCCGCGCGCGTATGCAGGATATTCAAAACGCCAACGGCCGCTTGTTTGACGCGCCCGATGGCAAAGTGAACCTGCTGCCAAGTTGGAACTGGCAGAACACCGTCGGTCGAACCAATATGCTGACCTTCGAATGGGATGCGTTTGAAAATGCACAGATTACCGGCGGTATCGGCTACAACAAGGCGCGCTATTACGGCACGCTGATTTCTCCGACTATTTGCGGCAAAGATGGCGCAAGCAGCCAAACCGCAACCTGCTCAAGCGCCAACCAATACCACACAGGCACGGCGCGCCTGACTGATCAATATTTCCGTACTTTGAGTATGAACCTTACTGCACGCGGTGAATTTGAAACCGGCCCGGTAACGCATAACTGGAGTACTGCTTTCGACCGCATTATCCGTCAACGTACAACGATCAATGGTAGCGCAGCCGGTAAAAGTAAGGTAGAAGTTAAAGCAAACGAAAATATTGAGAGTAAATTGGCATCGTTTAGAGCCGACTATCCAAACTCATGGGCGAACTCTGCCAACTTGGATGCCAATATCAAAGTCAACAGTTTGGCTTTGTCCGACACACTGGGCTTCGTCGACAACAAATACCGTCTGACCTTGGGTGGACGCTTCCAAGCGGTTGAATACACCAATAAAAAAGAAGGTAAAAGCGGCGATGCCAAACGCTTCAGTCCGATGTTGATGGCTGCATGGGTACCGCAGCCCGATTTGGTCGTGTACGGCAACTATATGGAAGACTTGGAGCCTGCCGACATCAAAACCGATGATGACGGTAACACTACCATGTCCAAACCGCGTGTCAGCCGTCAGTTTGAAGTCGGCGTGCGCAAAAACTGGGGCGACTTTGTCACTACTTTGAACGCGTTCCAAATCAAACGCCCAGGTTACTGGCGCGGCAATACCAAAAAAGGTACTGATTTTGCTGTATACAAAGCAGCAGGAGGCGCAGCCGGCGACAAACAAGGTTTTGAGCGTAACCGCGGTATCGAGTTCAATACCTATGCCAATCTGTTGAACAAAACTCTGCGTCCGAGCTTTGGCTTGATGTACCTGCAATCGACTGTGAAAAATTATCCGAACGCAGCCGATAATCTTGTTAACGGCGTACAAGTTGCCAACCCGCGCGTAATTGCCAAAGCGGGCGTGGAATGGGATACCCCGTTTGCTAAAGGCTTGACCTTGAACGGTAACGTTTCGTACTTCGGCAAGTCTTACCAAGACACGCAAAAACAATACGCCTTCCCGTCCTATACCTTGGTTGACGTAGGTGCGCGCTACAAAACCAAGCTGGGTAAAAATACCCTGACCGTCAGCAGTTCGGTGGAAAACCTGTTCAACAAAAATTACTGGCAGGTACAACGCGGCCAATACGACCGCAGCTTCGCCGTCGTCGGCATGCCGCGTACTTACTGGCTGAAAGCGGAATTGGATTTCTAATATCCGAACAGGCGATTAGTAAAGACAAAGGTCGTCTGAAAATCCTCAATCTGGGTTTTCAGACGACCTTTTATATTGTTTTTTGAATGGAGCGGGTGATATGACTTATAGTGGATTAACTTTAAATCAGGACAAGGCGACGAAGCCGCAGACAGT
>JVVZ01000068.1:0-4438 GCA_001062585.1 Neisseria meningitidis | reverse complement strand
GATAGTATGGCAAGGCGAGGCAACGCCGTACTGGTTTAAAGTTAATCCACTATAGATGGGAATATATTCGCTATCATACTGTTGACGGTAGAAAAAAGGTCGTCTGAAAAAAGTTTTCAGACGACCTCTGTCTTTAAGGCTTATTTCCAAACCAAGAGCGCGTGGTTGCGTTTGCCGCGTCGTACGATGGTGTATTTGCCGAAGCGTTTGTGCGCGTCGGTCAGCAGATAGGCATCGTCGGGGCGTTCGGCGGAGTGGTTCGGGTTGTTCGATTCGGCGGCTTGTCCGTTGAGCAATACCGCTTTGCTGTTCACAAAACCGCGCGCTTCTTTGTTGGAAGAAGCCAAGCCGGTTTTAACCAAGGCTTCGACGACGTTGAGGTCGTCTGAAACTTCAAATGCGGGCAGGCCGTCGAGGGCGAGCTGTTCGAAGTCACTTTCCGTCAGGCTGCTTTGGTCTTCGGCAAACAGGCTTTCGGAAATGCGCTGTGCAGCTTGCAGAGCGGCTTCGCCGTGAATCAGGCGGGTCATTTCTTCGGCGAGGATGCGTTGCGCTTCGGGCTTGGTGCCGCTGGCTTGGTCTTTCGCTTCGATGGCATCGATTTCTTCGATGGACAGGAAGGTGAAGTATTTCAAGAATTTATACACATCGGCATCGGCAACTTTCAGCCAGAACTGGTAGAACTGATACGGCGAGGTTTTCTTCGCGTTCAGCCATACCGCGCCGCCTTCGGTTTTGCCGAATTTGGTGCCGTCGGATTTGGTGACCAGCGGCAGGGTCAGGCCGAATACTTGTTTTTGGTTCAGACGGCGGGTCAGGTCGATACCGGCGGTGATGTTGCCCCATTGGTCGGAACCGCCGATTTCCAAAACCGCGCCATGACGTTTGTTCAATTCGGCAAAGTCGTAGCCTTGCAGCAGGGAGTAGGCGAACTCGGTGAAGGAAATGCCCACATCGTCGCGTTCGATACGCTGTTTGACGGATTCCTTGTTCAGCATGGCGTTGACGGAGAAATGCTTGCCGATGTCGCGCAGGAAGTCGAGGCAGTTCATGCTGCCGAACCAGTCGGCGTTGTTCGCCATGATGGCGGCGTTTTCGCCTTCAAAGCTCAAAAACGGTTTCAGTTGGTTGCGGATGCTTTCTACCCAGTCGGCAACGGTTTCGGCGGAATTCAAGCTGCGCTCCACCGCTTTGAAGCTGGGGTCGCCGATCATGCCGGTCGCACCGCCCACTAAAGCAATCGGTGTATGCCCCGCCTGTTGGAAACGGCGCAATGCCAACACGGGCAACAAGTGGCCGATATGCAGGCTGTCGGCGGTCGGGTCGAAACCGCAGTAGAGGGCGATTTTTTGTTCGTTTAACAAAGCGTCTAAGGCTTCGATGTCGGTAGTTTGCGCGATAAGGCCGCGAGATTGTAGGTCTTGGATTACTGAGGTCATTATTTTAACTTTGCTTTTAAAAAAATATCTAAATCTAAAATTGCTCCTCTTATAGATCTATAATCAGTATGAGGGACTATATAATCTTCTGGTTTATTTTGATAATCAGAGAAATTATTTTCAAAAATCTCAAACTGTTCATATATTTCTAATGGAGTATTTGCGGTATTAATGAGTTCAACATAGCAGCCATAATCTATGTTGTAAACATTAAATCTTTTTCCTGGTGCATCATATGACGAAATATTTTGTTTAATAATATGCAATACTCTTTCATCATATAGAAAATCTATTAATTCATTTCTTATTGAACCATCTAAAAGAAAACCCCGTGATTTTCTATGCTTGATGACTTCTTCTATAATCCAATTTAATAATTTTGGTGCATCAGGGTTGCTACTGATGGCTTGCTGTTTGCTCTGTGTATACCATTTACGGGCTGCATCTCTTATATTTATAACCGAAATTTTATCATTGCATGCCTTTTGTGCTGCAATTGCAAGAATATTAATTGCGTCTCTAGGAACTCCTTCTGAAGCGCGAACAAATTCTTCTAATGCTTCGCTTCTTGTAAAAATTTTGTTAGAAAGAGTAACAGCATCTTTAGGTAAATCAAAATTTAACTGTTCTACAGGAAGGGCGTTTAAGTGCTTAAAAATTAGGTTTTGAAAAAATGATTTTGCAGAATCTTTATTATTTTCAAAAATTAGGTATTCATCTAAATTCAGACATGTTGAAGCATCGGCTCCAGTTTCTATACCTATATTTTCAGAATTACTAATCAACCTAAATTTAGAACGTTGTTCAATTGCTGCTATCTTAAAAACAACTCCTTGAATAGGGAATAATGTTCTTTTTAACAAATCAGCTAAGTATGGTTGTAAATCTAATGGGATTTCACTCCATTCATCTAAGAAGATCCATATTTTTTGGTTAGGAAGCACGGATACTAAATTTTCAAATTCTTGTGCTACTCGACCAAAATTTATTTTTAATTGCGCACTACCCGTAGAAGTGGAACTAATGGAATTGCTTATTCCATTTTCTTTTGTATTTCCAAGTTCTATATTTAATGCCGGTGTAGGAGATGTTCCTAATGACAATCTATCTGAGGCATTATTCTTCAAATTTTGAGTAAAGCTAGATGTTTGCTGAATAGTTCCTACTACAACTACATCAGTAGTGGAATCAAGAAAACTATCTAGACAGGGAGCAATGCGAGAAAAATCCCACTCTTCTGCATGGTCAACAGCTTGTTCATAGATTGAAGAATGAATTGCTTGAAGTGTATCAACAAGTAGCCTTGTAGCCCGCTCTGAAGTCAAACGAGCATTATCGGCATATATTCCACCACTTGAACCTATTCTGCGCATATCTATAGATACGGTTGTGTCTTTTTGATTCAATTGATTTTTAAGAAAAGAAAAAATATGTGTTTTACCAGTTCCTCGCCGACCAAATAAAATTTGATTTTCTGGTAAAGATAATTGAACAGATAAAGCATCAATTGAAACAAACGAATGGATTAAATGTTCTACGTCATAGTTTTCTGCGCGTTTTAAAAGCCTAAGGAGTGATAAATTTATAGGATTCATTTTGACAGTCTTATGAATAACTGATTAAACATTAAACAAGAAATGCATCACATCCCCGTCCTGCACGACATATTCCTTGCCTTCCACGCGCATTTTGCCGGCTTCTTTGGCTTTGGCTTCGCCGCCGAGCGACACAAAATCGTCGTAGGAAATGACTTGGGCGCGGATGAAGCCGCGTTCGAAGTCGGTGTGGATGACGCCGGCGGCTTGCGGGGCGGTGTCGCCTTTGTGGATGGTCCAGGCGCGGACTTCTTTGACGCCGGCGGTGAAGTAGGTTTGCAGGCCCAAGAGGTCGTAGCCCGCGCGGATCAGGCGGTTCAGGCCGGGTTCTTCCAAGCCCATTTCGGCGAGGAATTCGGCTTTTTCATCGTCTTCCAATTCGGCGATTTCGCTCTCCATCGCGGCGCATACGGCGACGACGGGGGCGTTTTCTTTTTCGGCCAATTCTTTCAGGCGGTCGAGGTGCGGATTGTTTTCAAAACCGTCTTCGGCAACGTTGCCGACATACATGGCGGGCTTGGCGGTGAGCAGGAACAGCGGTTTGAGCATGGCGAGTTCTTCCGCATCTAAGCCGAAGGAGCGGACGGGTTTGCCTTCGTCCAGATGCGGCAGCAGTTTTTTGCACAGTTCGACCAGTTTTTGCGCGTCTTTGTCGCCTGAGCGGGCGCGTTTTTCTTCGCGGACGATGGCTTTTTCGACGCTGGCGAGGTCGGCAAGTGCCAATTCGGTGCCGATGGTTTCGATGTCGGCAATCGGATCGACTTTGCCGGAAACGTGGACGATATTGTCGTCGTCAAAGCAGCGCACGACGTTGACGATGGCGTCGGTTTCGCGGATGTTGGCGAGGAACTGGTTGCCCAAGCCTTCGCCTTTGCTTGCACCTGCAACCAAACCGGCAATATCGACGAACTCGACGATGGCGGGCTGCATTTTTTGCGGATTGACGATTTTTGCCAGCTCCGCCATGCGCGGGTCGGGCACTTCGACGATGCCGACGTTGGGTTCGATGGTGCAGAAGGGATAGTTCGCCGCTTCGATGCCCGATTGGGTCAGCGCGTTAAAGAGGGTGGATTTGCCGACGTTGGGCAGGCCGACGATGCCGCATTTCAAGCTCATGTTTTTTCCTGAAAAGATAAAAGTTTAACGGCGGATTATAGCATATCGGGAATGACTCAAAAACTGTAAAGGTCGTCTGAAAAGCGCAGTTTTATGCGATGGGAACGGTTGGCGTTTTCAGACGACCTGATGATGAAGGGAAGAGGTGGCGTGGGCTTTGCCCGCGAGAAATTATGTTGGTCAATTTTGTTTGGGACGAGGGGTAAAATATCCTGATTTTCGTGGGCGAGGCCTACGCTACGGCTGCGGCGGGTGTTTTATTCAAACTCGCAATAGAAGGTCGTCTGA
>JVVZ01000067.1:0-427 GCA_001062585.1 Neisseria meningitidis | reverse complement strand
ATGAACTTCAAACGGTTTTTTGCCGTCATCGGCGATAAAACCGCCTATCAGGCATATACCGTGTTTATTTGGCACTTCAAATTCCTGCCTGGTTTTCAACCCATTGAGGATTTCTTGGCGGAATTTTTTCTCCATGGTGTTTATTGCTTCTTTTTCTTGGGTTTTCCAGTTGGCAGGGGCTTTGCCATGATCAGAAGGAATGCGGAAATAACTACGCACGATATAAGCATCATCATTATCCAGCTTGAAATATAAATCGGCTTCGTAGGGCATACCGCGATCCCGGATAATATGCTCCCATTCAAAATCCCTACGAGTTACCTGCATCATTGTCCGATCCGGAATCAGGGTACGGGTATCGACGACAATATCGGTTCCATCATAACCACTACGTTTAAACCTATTGATAGTCCTAACGTTTCTATCC
>JVVZ01000066.1:0-732 GCA_001062585.1 Neisseria meningitidis | reverse complement strand
TTGAGCTAAGGCGAGGCAACGCCGTACTGGTTTAAAGTTAATCCACTATATAAAGGCGGACTGGCTGTGGCAAATCAGGTCAGTCCGTCTTTATTTTCTGATTAAAGAATAAAATCATAAATTTACAAAAATCCTCTGTTCATCAACGGATAAAGCATTTATGATGTCCTCCATAGCATCTCACAATAACTGTACTATATTTTATTTGAAAAAATAAATGGTATAGATAGGGCATCCGGTTTATAGAACCGGGAATAATCCAAATAATAGAAAAAGAAAGGAAATAATGATGCAACATCGTAGACGATTGGCTATCTTTCAAGCCGCAAAACGTGCTTCGTTCACTGGAAAACCAGTTGCACCGACTACACCGAAAGCACGCTAAGGAATAATGCTGAAATTCCTCACAATATCTAAGACCGCCCGTTTCTCGGACGGTCTTTAGTTTTTTGTACTGTTTCAAATGCGCCGCAATATCGTATGAGACGCACAGATAAATTAAAGGTAGGTCAGGGGGCGTCTAAGTTTAAAAAAGGATTTCTGAGCGGAGAATGCATGAAATAAATCAGCCTTGTCTTATCTCTGCGGTTCGTTGTTCCGACCCCTCGTCCTGATTCTTGTTTATTTGTTAAAGGCAAGTTGGTGCCTTGGAAGATTATAGTGGATTAACTTTAAACTAGGACGGCGTTACCTCGCCTTAGCTCAAAGAGAACGATTCTCTAAGGTGCTGAA
>JVVZ01000065.1:0-4518 GCA_001062585.1 Neisseria meningitidis | reverse complement strand
CAAAATGTATTTTGCAGCTTGTCCGCAGATTATCGCTGCTGCATCGGGAGTACGTCCCGATTAAAAAATACGTCCAACTTGCCGCCTGTTACCGGACCCTCTCATCAGGCTACCCGGATGCGCGGCATTTTTTTTTGGCAGGTTGAAAGCTGCCAGCAACCGTTTGTTCTAACCCAAAGGCTCGATCGCCTTTTCTACGCCTGTTATTTTCGAGGTTTATACTCCGAAAAAACTCCGAAGGCCGGTTGCTTCGTTCCAAACTGTTAAAGAGCTTTGATACGCAAATATTAGCAAACTAATTGAAATAAGTAAATAGTTTGCTAATATTTTAGTGTAAAATTTTATTAGAATGGTAATTTATCGTTACAAAAAAAGTCGCCTTAAATTATTAGGCGACCTGGAAATAGTTGAATTAGATAGTAATTTATACCATTATTTCATATTATTTATATTTTATAAATTAAAGGAGTTAAGCCCACCACGCCAAATAACTCTACCAAGAATTTCATCTGACTCAATTGCATCCACATCTGAGAAACGTGTTTTGTCCAAATTATCACAGCGATATATCCATTTCTGGGTTGAATCAAGAATTGTTCTTCGAATGAAGATTAAACCAGAACTTCGTTTTATAACGAACACCCCATTTTCATGTTTGACTTTGTCTAGCCGAGAAAACGCCACATCATCAAAAATACTGATTGTTGGTGACATACTTTCATCTTTACATCGAATGAAATCTACATAATCAACATCAAATCCTTGAGCTTTTAAAAATTCCTTTTTGAGTGCAACAGCACTTATTTCAGAAGTAATATAAGATTCTGAAGTTTCGATATTTTCCGGCTTTTGGAATACTGAAGGAGGATTTTTCCCATAAAGTAGCCATTCAGGAGAAACATTTAATGCCGAAGCCAGTTCAACGATCTTAGCTGAACTTTGATTTCGTCCACTCTCTAATTGACCAATTGTTCCTTGGCTTACATTTGCTCTTTTCGCTAACGCAGACTGACTGAGCTCTAGGTTCAATCTCGCAATACGGATACGATCTCCAATGTGTTCCATAGTCTTTGCGCTCTATTTAAAACAAACAGTCTATGGTTTTGTTCAATTAGTTTGGTTATTGAACTAAATTAGCTTTCTAATTAGAATGTGGATTGTATGGAAAGGAACATTATGGATTGGACAAAAATCATTCAAGAAATTCAAGATGCAGGTTATTCCCAAAGACAAATAGCAGAGATTTGTGGATGTTCACAAGGTTTTATTTCTCAAGTGAAGAATAACTATTACCGTACTCAAAATAGCAAAAGTAAAAAGGCTATTTCATTTGAGGTGGGAACTGCACTTTTGAAATTGCACAAAAGCGTGCAAACCGCAAAATAATCATGTTTATCTCCGACATCCGCCATCACATTACTACGGACTTCGTGGTTTACCGCGAGTTCGGGCTTTTGTGCGGCTCCAATATTCAGGCAGCGACGTTATTGTCGGGGCTGTTTTGGTGGAGCGATGTGGCTGACAAGGAACCGAAACGTCAGGGCTGGATATACAAGACAGCCGCCCAGTTGTTCGCTGAATTTGGACTGACGCGACGTGGGTACGAAAAGGCGCGGAAATTTTTATTGGGCAAAGGTGTGATCCAATGCCGACGCGCAGGCGTACATGGCAGAATGCACTGGCAGCTCAACAAAGAGCGGTTATTGGAGCTTTGCTATCTAGTTAAAGGCGAGCCATTACCGCAGTTTGACAGCCGCTACCATCTCGACATCGACAATTTCCGCCTTGAAAAATGGGTTAATCTCGACCTTTGGAACAACTTTCTCAAAATGCGTGCCGAAAAAGGCAAACCTGTCAACTTGAAGCAGAAAAAAATCCTGCTCAACCAGCTCAAAGACCTCAAAAACAAAAACTACGACCTCGATGCCGTGATGCAGAAATCGATTCTGAATGGCTGGGCGGGCTTCTATCCATCCGACCGTTCCCCCAACATCCCTGCGCCACCGACGTCCGAAGCAACCACGCACAAAGCTAAGGCGGAATACGAGGCGCAAATCAAACAATCCGCCGCCCCGCCGCCCGATACAGGCGGACAGCGGAATCCTGACAATCCTAATCGTCAAAATCTCATAAATTACTACAAGAAAAAACAGTAAACGTCAGGCTGTCGACACAGTCGCGCCCATAGGCTGCTCCGGCAGCTTTTTTTGCGCCCTTTGAAGCCGGAAAGGTCGTCTGAAAGGCGGTTTTGCCTGTTTTTCGGCGCAGATTGGGAGATGCCCACCTGTTTTCCGTACCGTATTCCTATTTTTACCCAAATCAGATGATAAAAATCCGCTTTTTTTGCTGAAATAAGTAATTGAAAATACTGTGTTTGTACATATTGAACAAAGAACATTGGCTTTTGAGGACAGAGAACTTTGTCCGTATAGGACGGCCTTTATACAAAGACCACGATCACAGATCACTATCAAAAAATATTACAGGCGGCCGCCTGATTGTTTTTTGTGCAATTTATGGTTGATATAAATGGATATTGACGTTTGGGAGGATATGGAACGTTTTTGAGGGAGGGATATGCACAGGTTTTGTGGAAAAATCCTTGCAGCACTCTAGAACCGCCGCAACCATGACATGAAAAACGAAATCGTAGCCGTGAAACTGCCGATAGAAAACCGAGGTCACCTAACGGCGGTAGTGGAGTTTTTGATTGTTTGATACATTGATTTCTGCGTATATCTCTGCTTGTGAAAAGCCGTCTGAATTAATCAGACGGCTTTTTTACATCAGTTCATTTACGTCAATTTCACTGTTCAAGTCAAACTTGCCAATGATTGGTCGTTGCGATTTTTCAGAGTTAGTTTTTTGAGGGGCAGGAACTGTCGGAGTAACGGTACTGACCTGTCTGTTTTTGACTTGTACGGAATCATTAATAGATTGATGATTTATCTCGGGTGATGCGACAGTTTTACCAGTATGGCTACGGATAAACCTGTTCAGAGTTGGCTGGCTTACTGTCATTCCCTTTTTTTCAAGCAGGAATCTCAGAATATCTTTTTCTGAGTAACCCAAGTTTTTTAATGTGAAAATCTCTCCGGCAAAGGCATCAAGTTTGGATTTTTTGCCTGACGGAGCATTGTTCTTCACGAAGTCTTCTAAATCGCTCATATGCGTATCTATTCACTCATATTCATATATAACTGTCAATATATACATATTTATTCCAAAAATCAACATTCTTAATCCCAAAAATACTAAAGAAATTATAAATAATCATTGTTTATATAATTAGTATGTCAAATAATCAAATAAATACATTTCCATACTTCAGTATATTCACACATATCCAAGTCCATGCGTATCACCTCCTCAAAGTAACGCCTATATCCCATATAAACAGCAAATCAAAACAATACGCAGGATAGGCAACGAGTGCCAAAAAACGCCCTAAAGCGTTTTTTCAATTCCGCCCAAAAGGGCGGAAACGCCGCAAAGCGGCTGAAGGTTTGAAACAACCATCGGGGGCAGCGGCCGCCGTGTTGTTGGTTGATGTCTAAATTTCAAAGCGCAAAAAGTCCAGACCAAGACAAGTGTCTTTGCACGTCTTCCACCTTTTCCACCACGCCGCAGAGGGCGCACCGGACAAAGATGAAAGCCGCACAAAGCCAGTCTGGACTTTTTGCGCTTTGAAATTTTTTACGACATCACAACACGGCGGCCGCTGCCCCCGATGGTTGATTATTTATGAATGAACATTTATGAAAGGATTATCAAATGGGACTTGATATGTACGGCTACACCATGAATGCCGAGTTTGTTGGCGACCGTCAAACCGATGTGAATGTGAGTGAAGATGAACGCGATGAAGCAGAACTGAATCAATTTGCGTACTGGCGGAAATTTAACCATCTGCATGGCTGGATGGAAAAACTATATCGGCAAAAAGGCGGCAAAGCTGATGTATTTAATTGTTGCACTGTGCGGTTAGAACTCGAAGATTTAGAACGGCTGGAGGCTGATTTAAATGATGAAAAACTAGAACACACGCCGGGCTTTTTCTTTGGAGATTCGCAAATTTATCCCGAAGACATTACAGAAACCAAAACCTTTATAGCGAATGCGAGGTTAGCGATAGCTGAGGGGCGAGCAGTTTTTTATGACAGTTGGTGGTAATGGCTAAACGGTTTCGGGCGGCAAAGGTCGTCTGAAACCTTCGGGAGCAAAAAATGGATAACACGGTTAAAGAGCTGAAAAAACTCATTTATTCATTCGGTGCGACGTATAAACCGTCTGATGTTTTTCGTGATTTCGTAGAGCTGGCAGCCCTTGCGATTTTTAATAGTTATATGCGGGATGATGATTGGGAAATACGCGAGGAACGATACCACACTATCCGCCGAGAATATAGAGAAGAGGCTTTTAAAATCTTTCCTGAGCTGTTGGGCGTTTTGGCTTCGGGCTGCATTAGAACGTGTTCATTGTCTCAGCCTCTGCTGTAAACTATCGGCATGAACAGAA
>JVVZ01000064.1:0-3080 GCA_001062585.1 Neisseria meningitidis | reverse complement strand
AACTGCACCTTGTGAGTTGGAGGGGATGTCCAACTTTTGGGGTGCAGTTCAAACATCAAAACGTTTCAGACGACCTTTTTTGCGTGTGTGATGGGTAGGGAGGGCGCAAAGAACGCCGGAATCCGACTGTCTTTAAAGAATCTGAATTGTTGCTTTGCCAAGAAACCTTTAGAATGACGTTTTTCTGATTCACGCTATTTTTTCAGACGACCTTCGATGTCCCGATTAGGCGGAGGGTCGTCTGAAACGCTTTGTTCTGGTTGTTCCGGGGCGGATTTTTCCGTCTGCCCCCATACGGATGTTTTTCATGATTAGTCTTTCCAAACTTCTCGACCGCCCGATTTCCTTGGACGGTCGGAAATTCGATGTGTCACTGTTGTGGATGGTCGTTTTGATGACCGCCTTCAGCCTGGTGATGATTTATTCTGCGTCGATTGCCTATGCCGCGTCCGAAGGCGGCAATCAGTTTTCTTTCGTCAGCAAGCAGGCGATGTTTGTCGGGGCGAGCGTATTGGGCTGCCTCGGGCTGTCGCTGTTGAGCATGAGCTTTTGGCGGAAAATCATTCCGTTTTATTTTGCTTTTTCCGCGATTTTGCTGGTGGTCGTGTTGTTTGTCGGCCGTGAAATCAACGGGGCGACGCGTTGGATACATATCGGGCCGCTCAATCTTCAGCCGACCGAGTTGTTCAAGCTGGCGACGGTTTTGTATTTGTCCAGCCTGTTCACGCGGCGCGAGGAAGTTTTGCGCAGTATGGACTCTTTGGGTTTGAAGCCGCTGTTTGTCGGTTTGTTCAATGCTTTTATGTGCCCGTTCAGCAAGGAGGCGCGTCAGAAAACTTGGCAGAAGCTGAAGAAGTTTAAAAATATCCTGCTGCCTATCGTGATGATTGCGCTGGGTTTGGTTTTTGTGATGGCGCAACCTGACTTCGGTTCGTTTGTCGTGATTGTGTCGATTACGATGGGTATGCTGTTTTTGGCGGGTTTCCCGTGGAAATATTTTGCCGTCTTGGTACTGAGTGTGCTGGGGGGGATGGGCGTAATGATTTTGGCGGCGCCCTACCGTATGGCGCGCGTGTCGGCATTCTTGGACCCTTGGGGCGACCCTTTGGGCAAAGGTTATCAGTTGACGCATTCGTTGATGGCGATTGCGCGCGGCGAATGGTTCGGTCAGGGCTTGGGCGCGAGTTTGGAAAAACGCTTCTACCTGCCCGAGGCGCATACCGACTTTATCTTTGCTGTCATCGGCGAGGAATTCGGGTTTGTGGGGATGTGTATTTTGGTGTTCTGCTACGGCTGGCTGGTGATGCGCGCATTCTCCATCGGCAAGCAGGCGCGTGATTCCGGGCTGACGTTCAGCGCGTATGTCGCCAACGGCATCGGTATTTGGATAGGGATTCAGAGTTTCTTCAATATCGGTGTCAACATCGGTATCCTGCCCACCAAAGGCCTGACTTTGCCGTTGATGTCTTACGGCGGTTCGGCGGTTGCCGTTATGCTGGTGTGCGTTACCTTATTGTTGCGCGTCGATTATGAAAACCGCAAAAAAATGCGCGGTTACCAAGTGGAGTAAATCATGGGCGGTAAAACTTTCATGCTGATGGCGGGCGGTACCGGCGGCCATATTTTCCCCGCGCTGGCGGTGGCGGACTCATTGCGCGCGCGCGGCCATCATGTGATTTGGCTGGGCAGCGAAGGCTCGATGGAAGAGCGCATCGTGCCGCAATACGACATCCTGCTCGAAACGCTGGCGATTAAAGGCGTGCGCGGCAACGGCATCAAACGCAAGCTGATGCTGCCGTTTACTTTGTATAAAACCGTCCGCGAAGCGCAGCGGATTATCCGCAAACACCGCGTCGAGTGCGTCATCGGTTTCGGCGGCTTCGTTACCTTCCCCGGCGGCTTGGCGGCGAAACTCTTGGGCGTGCCGATTGTGATTCACGAGCAAAACGCTGTGGCAGGGTTGTCCAACCGCCAACTGTCGCGCTGGGCGAAGCGGGTGTTGTACGCTTTTCCGAAAGCGTTCAGCCACGAAGGCGGCTTGGTCGGCAACCCCGTCCGCGCCGATATTGCCAACCTTCCAGAGCCTGCCGAACGTTTCCAAGGGCGTGAAGGTCGTCTGAAAATCTTGGTGGTCGGCGGCAGTTTGGGCGCAGACGTTTTGAACAAAACCGTACCGCAGGCTTTGGCTTTGCTGCCTGACGATGCGCGCCCGCAGATGTATCACCAATCTGGCCGGGGCAAGCTGGGCAGCTTGCAGGCGGATTACGACGCGCTGGGCGTAAAAGCCGAATGCGTGGAATTTATTACCGACATGGTGTCCGCCTACCGCGATGCCGATTTGGTGATTTGCCGTGCCGGCGCACTGACGATTGCCGAGTTGACGGCGGCGGGGCTGGGTGCGTTGCTGGTGCCGTATCCTTACGCCGTCGATGACCACCAAACCGCCAACGCGCGTTTTATGGTGCAGGCAGAGGCAGGATTGTTGTTGCCGCAAGCCCAGTTGACAGAGGAAAAACTTGCCGAAATCTTAGGCGGCTTAAACCGCGAAAAATGCCTCAAATGGGCGGAAAACGCCCGCACATTGGCACTGCCGCACAGCGCGGACGATGTAGCGGAAGCTGCCATTGCGTGTACGGCATGATGACATGATGTGATGAACGAAACAGAGGTCGTCTGAAAACCAAGAAACAGGTTTCAGACGACCTTTTTGCAACTTGGCAGCCGTATTGTGCGGGAGTATGATGTAAATAGGAATTTCTCTCATTGGAGGCTGCCATGTCCGAAAAAATCTCTCCCGAAACCGTTTCCGCCTTGTCCAGTACCATGCTGATTCCCCTGTGGGCAAAGGCGGTAGAGCAGGGTAGGGCGCAGCCGCTTTTGCGCGATGACGAAGCCGTGCGGATGTTGGACAAGATAGACTACGACTTCAGCAAGTTTGCCAAAGTCAAAGCATCGCAGGTCGGCTGTTGCGGGCGGGCGAAGCTGTTGGACGATATGACCCGGCATTTTATCGCCGAACATCCCGATGCCGTCGTCGTGCAAATCGGCGCAGGGCTGGATGCGCGTTACGAACGCTTGGG
>JVVZ01000063.1:0-3396 GCA_001062585.1 Neisseria meningitidis | reverse complement strand
AGATTCAAGGCGGAAACCGCAACAAGGTTGGACACCTTGTGAGGATTTCCAACGTGGAAGATGCCGCTTTGAGGATAAAAAAACACGGAAACTATTGAATGGCGACAGCCCCAAAGCTCGTCTGAAAAGGCTATTGCACAAGGACAGGCTTGCCGTTGTAGGACTGATGCGTCAGGTAAAACACCGCCTGCACGGGCAACTGGTCGGACGGGGTGGTTTTAACGGTCAGCAGGGTTTCTTCCGGGCTGCCCGACGCGCGCCACGCATAAGAAAGCTGACGGATCGGAACCGGCGATTCGGAGGCTTGATCGGTGCGCAATTCGTTGTTCAAACCCTTCGGCGGGTTTTCGACCAACACCATAAACTGCTTGCGTATCAAGTTTTCGTCCGCCCGCGCCGTCTTCACGCTGCAACTGTCGCCGGTCAGGCTCAAATAATAATCCGCGCCGTCCTGCGTTTTCTTCCAAACGGCAAGCGCATCCGGCTCAATGAAACCTGCGGGCAGCCTGCCGATTTCTTCCGCGTTCAAAGCCGTCAGTTTTTCATTATCGGCAAAAGAGCGCACTTTATCGGCAGCCCCGTCAAAAGCGACGCAGCCTTGACGGAACAATTCCGCCGCCTCGTTCGCACGATCCGCCATCTGCTCGGGCGGCACTTCTTCCCTGCCGCACGCCGCCAATAAAGCGGAGAAAACGGCAAGCGTCAAAAGCTTTGAAATCGGACGTTTCGCCATTTTCAGACGACCTTTATTTATGTTTCACAACCAGCGTGAACACGCCGTCTTCTTCGCGCGATTCGAGCAAGACATGCCCGGTCTGGCGGCAGAAAGCCTCAAAATCGCCGGGCGCGCCGCCGTCGGTCGCCAACACGGTCAGGACTTCGCCCGCCTCCATTTGCGCCAACGCTTTTTTGGTTTTCAAAATCGGCAAAGGGCATCTGAGCCCCTTCAAGTCTAAGGTGTGTGTGTTCATAGTTTCCGATGTTCCGTTAAAAGGATTAACATGAATTATACCGTACTTACTTGCACCCCACCCCGCCGAACCCATAAAATAAAGCCGTTTTTCACTTTGGAGCACACCATGCGCCGTCTCGCCCTCCTGACCCTCTGCCTCGCCGCCACGGCAGTCAACGCCGCCGGATTCAGCGAAAAAGATACCCCCTTCAACACACGCTACAAAGAAAGCCCCGAAGAAGCCGCAGCCCGCGAGTTCGCCGAACAAAAAACCGCGCTCCCGCCGCTGCCCGACACCCAATCCGGCGACTGGTTCGACCTTTACGTCAGTGAAGACTACGGCAAGCAGCCCAAAATCCTCCTCAGCAGCCTGCAAATCATGCCCTCTCCCGACGGCAGCATCCGCTACATCCTCAACGTCCGTTCCGACAAAGGTCATGACAACCTGACCGTCGAAGGCCTCTTCTGCGCCCGCTCTTCCTTCACATATGGCAAAGACAAACGCTCGTCTTATAAAGTGTTCGGCTACGGCGACACCGTCAACCGCCGCTGGATCGAGCCGCGCAAAGCCGAATGGAAACCCATAGGCTCGACCTTCAACAAAAACGACGCGATGCGTGCCGTCCTCTACCAGGCCTTCTGTGTCGACGGCGTACCGAACACCACCGAAGGTCTGGTCAAACGCCTCAAAGAACGCGCCGGACGCTACGCGCCAAAGATGGTAACCCACGACAAATAAGCCGTTTGACGGTTTCAAACATCAAGAAAGGTCGTCTGAAACATTTTCAGACGACCTTTGTCATATTTCAAACCGTCAATCAGCGCGGATGAACCATATCGGCGGGGACGACCAGTTCGTCAAACTCTTCGCCTGTCAGCAAGCCCAACTCAACGGCGGTTTCGCGCAGCGATTTGTCGTTTTTATAGGCGGTTTTGGCGACTTTGGCGGCATTTTCGTAGCCGATTTTGCGGTTCAGCGCGGTAACGAGCATCAGGGAATGGTGCAGGAAATAGTCGATTTTTTCCGGTACGGGTTCGATGCCGGCGGCGCAGTTTTCGTTGAAGCTGTTGCACGCGTCGCCCAACAGGCGGATGGATTGCAAGAGGTTGTAGGCGATAACGGGCATATAGACGTTCAGCTCGAAATTGCCCGACGCGCCCGCCATGCCGATGGTAACGTCGTTGCCGAACACTTGGCAGCACACCATGGTCATCGCCTCGCATTGGGTCGGATTGACTTTGCCCGGCATGATGGACGAACCCGGCTCGTTTTCAGGGATTTTGATTTCACCCAGTCCGCAGCGCGGGCCGCTTGCCAGCCAGCGGATATCGTTGGCGATTTTGTTCAGGCTTGCCGCCAGCGTTTTTAATGCGCCCGAAGCGGCAACGGCGGCATCGCGTCCGCCCAAGGCTTCAAATTTGTTCGGCGCGCTGACAAACGGCAGGCCAGACAGTTCGGCGAGTTTGGCGGCGGCTTTTTCGGCGTATTCGGGATGACTGTTCAAACCCGTGCCGACCGCCGTGCCGCCCAAAGCGAGTTCGTATAAACCTTTGAGCGCGTCGTTCAGACGGCCTAAGCCGTGGTCGAGTTGGGAAACGTAGCCGGAAAATTCTTGTCCCAAAGTCAGCGGCGTCGCGTCCTGCAAGTGGGTGCGGCCGATTTTGACGATGGGGGCGAATTCTTTGGCTTTTTTGTCCAACGTGTCGCGCAGGGCTTGGACGGCGGGGATGAGGTGGCGGTTGATTTCAATCGCGGCGGCAACATGTATGGCGGTCGGGAACGCGTCGTTGGTCGATTGCGCGTGGTTCACATGGTCGTTGGGATGGACGGGCTGGTACGCCGCCAAACCCGTACCGGCGATTTCGTTGGCGCGGTTTGCCAGCACTTCGTTCATGTTCATATTGGACTGCGTGCCGGAGCCGGTCTGCCAAACCACTAAAGGGAACTGCCCGTCGAGCTTGCCGTTCAACACGTCGTCCGCCGCCTGCGTAATCAAATCCGCCTGTTCGGGCTTAATTCTGCCGAGGGAAACATTGGTGGCTGCGGCGGCTTTTTTCACCAGCGCCAAAGCATAAATCAACGGCTGCGGCAGGGTTTCGCCGCCGATTTTGAAATTGTTGCGGCTGCGCTGGGTCTGCGCGCCCCAATAGGCTTCGGACGGGACTTCGACATTGCCCATAGTGTCGTGTTCGGTACGGGTGCTCATGTGTTTCTCCTGAATTAAATGATAATGCAAATAATTTGCAAGCGTATTATAGCGGGCAGGAGGTCGTCTGAAAAGCGGGGGAAGGAGGTTTGAAGTAAGCAGTTTCGGACGGCGTTTTGAAAGCTGAAAAGAAGATTGAGACAGACGAAGGAATTGTGTCTAACCTGTTTGGGCTATACCAAAATGTATAGTGGATTAAATTTAAATCAGGACAAGGCGACGAAGCCGCAGACAGTA
>JVVZ01000009.1:0-1215 GCA_001062585.1 Neisseria meningitidis | reverse complement strand
GGGTAGAAACCCTGCGCGAAGCCGGCGTAGAGGTCCACGCCTCCTTACCCGTCGGCGTCTGGCGCACCTTCTTCACCCGCACCGACCTGCGCAACCACCGCAAAATCCTCGTCATCGACAGCAAAATCGGCTACACCGGCAGCTTCAACCTCGTTGATCCCCGCTTCTTCAAAAAAGATTCAGGCGTCGGCGAATGGGTGGACGTCATGATGCGCTGCACCGGCCCGCTGGTACTCGAACTCTCCGCCGTCTTCTTTGCCGACCTCGCCGTCGAAACCGACGAAAACCTCGAAAGCGTGCAGCAATATCTGACGCAGGCGCAAGAGCGCATTCCCGAAATCCTTCCCGAAAAAATGCAGCAGGGCGACATCGTCGCCCAAGTCATCCCCTCCGCGCCCGAACAAGGCAGCCACGTCATTTACGAAACCATCATCAGCGCGATTTACGCCGCCACCAAACAAATCACCATCACCACCCCCTATTTCGTCCCCGACGAACCCCTCCTGATGGCATTGACCATCGCTGCCAAACGCGGCGTCAAAGTTACCCTGATCCTGCCCGCCAAAGTCGATTCCCTCATGGTGCGCTACGCCTCCCGCGCCTACTACCCCATGCTGCTCGACGCAGGCGTCAAAATCGCCATGTTCGAAGGCGGGCTGCTGCACGCCAAAACCATGACCATAGACGAAGACTACGCCCTCTTCGGCACGGTCAACATGGATATGCGCAGCTTCTTCCTCAACCTCGAAATCAGCCTCGCCATCTACGACCGCGACATCACCAAACAAATCTGCAACCTCCAACGCGACTACCTCAAAAACAGCAGCTACATCACCGTCAAAGCATGGCAGCAACGCTCCAAATTCCGCGGGCTGATAGAAAACACCGTCCGCCTGATGAGTCCGTTGTTATAGGCAGTCTTACCGTTCACACAAGACCAAAGGTCGTCTGAAAAGCTTAGAAACCTTTTCAGACGACCTTTTTGTTTGGATAACAGTTGTCAGCCCGAAGACAGATAGATAATATAAACCGAATATTTTTCATCTCGCCCGCGCCCCGTAAACCAATATTCCCGGACTTGGTGCTTGTAAAATTTGAGTCAAAAGGCAATCAACAATGAAAAAGACTTGGAACCAAATACTTGAATCAGCACAACCCGTGGTTGATTTTTTGTCATCAGACAGTTTCTTTTCCCGTCCTTATGACGGCGATCGT
>JVVZ01000062.1:0-211 GCA_001062585.1 Neisseria meningitidis | reverse complement strand
CGTAGCAACCGGCCTTCAGGACTGCTTTTTTAAAGCGGATATAGGAAGAAAAGGCCGTCTGAAATCGCTTTCAGACGGCCTTTGGGTAAATCGAACAAACGGTTGCAGGCAGCATCCATCTGCCGAAAAGACAAACGCAGAGACAGCATCCGGGTAGCGCATGAGCGTCCGGCCAGCCTGCGGGTGGACGTATTTTTTTAATCGGGGCGTA
>JVVZ01000008.1:0-235 GCA_001062585.1 Neisseria meningitidis | reverse complement strand
CCTGTCCGAATTGCTGGAACTGATTAACCGACAACTGGCCGAAAAAAACCTAAAATTAGAGAAGGCATCCGCCGCCGTCATTGACGCCACCATTATTCAGACTGCCGGCAGCAAACAGCGTCAGGCCATAGAAGTTGATGAAGAAGGACAAGTCAGCGGCCAAACCACACCGAGTAAAGACAAAGATGCCCGCTGGACAAAGAAAAACGGCCTCTACAAACTCGGTTACAAACAA
>JVVZ01000061.1:0-5530 GCA_001062585.1 Neisseria meningitidis | reverse complement strand
GTTCGACTACCGCAAAGACCATACCGTCGTTACCGACGCATTGGGGCGGACGGAGGTGTACGGTTTCGACGAAAACTGGGAACTTAGATGATGTAAATATAGCTCGTGAAAGCGTACCTTGTAATTTAAGTGCTGGTAGTGGTGGATATGTTAAAGAACGTCCCGCACATAACGGTGAAACGACGAAAACGCCCAATCGCGGACATTGCCGCACAATCCATGTTTGACGGGATTGAAATGGATGTAGTCCGCGCAACGTTGCAAATCCGTTTCGTCACGCACGGTGTGTTCGTAAAAACGCCGTTGCCAAATACCGCGTTCGTGCCGCCGCTGTTTGCTGGCAGACAGGTTTTCGGCATGAGGGAAATGTGCGGAGAATTTGGTTTTAATCAGCCGCCAGCGCAAGGAATAATCCGCATCGTCGGGCGGCAGCGTCCAAATAGCGTGAATATGGTTCGGCAGTACTCATACGGCGACGGTTTCAAAGGGATATTGTTTTTGCACATCCATATAGGCCGCACGCAATAAGTCGATATGTTCGACAAGCAGGCGCGATTTCGGGTCGGCGAGTTTAACGGTGAAAAAGAATGTGCCGCCGGCAATGAAGTTTCTGCGATAACGCGCCATAGGATTTTTGCTTGTGGTTTGGGTGTTGGAGAAGGAATGGTTTGTTGTTTAAGATTTCAACTTTGTTGAAGTTGACACTTTCAGACGACATTGGAGGCCGTCTGAAAGCACTAGCTTCAATGAAGTTGAAAGTTGAAACGGCAAACCGCCAATCAAGCAACCGCGTGCGTGCGTACCGCACACACCCTACACGTTGGTTTTGAAGTTCCGTGTAATTCACAGGTAGGGTGTGTGGCGTAGCCACGCACACGGTCGGTTGGATATGCAGGCTACGGCTTGCTATTTATAAGTCAAATCGCTAACTCATACTGCCCAATAATACTTTTTTTGACCTCAATATCTTTTGAGTTAAAAATTAAATCTTTGTATCTTTTTTCTGATTCAATTTTATTTTTAATTTTTTTAGCAATCTTTTTATTTCCTTTATACAGAGTTATATGAGGGTTAAATCCAAATTTCCTTATTGGGAAATCTGGTTTATCCCAAATATCTTTTAATTCTGGAGAGTTAACTTTAAATACACAAAAATATAAATTTTTATATTCCATAATATCTAAGCCTACAACCTCTATTGATATAGTTTGAATAACTTTTTCTACTTTTTCAATCGTCGATTCATTGAACTTTTGCCGTGGTCCTCGAATTGTAATATGAGGAAAGCTAGGTATGGAATTGTGGTAATCAGATCGTAATTCGTTGAATAAAGAATCTATTTCTTTATTCCTTATATTTAAAAGAAGAACTTTATTTTTCATGATACTCACTCCAAATCAATTATGAAATTAAAAATAATCGGAGATCTTCATCTATAGACTCATGTAAAAGTATATCGAAAATAAGTTTCCTAAAAGTCTTGCTATTCCCCAATTCTTCAAGTCCGCTATTGTTAATTTCAGTATTATATTGTTCTTTAAGATTTAAAAAACTAATATATTCTTTTGTGAATAAATTTAAATCATCATTTATTGTATCAATATTTAGTTTATTTATGGATTCTATCAATCTTTCCCAAGGTGTCTTCTTAATCATTTTTATAAGATCATCCTCTGAGTTAATTTTAAAAACAAATATATATATAACAGTAGCAAATACTGTTAGTCGTCTGCTAAATTTTAGACTAATATTTTTCTTTTCCCATTTTTTTGATCGATTTGTTCGGCTGACTTCATAATTTAAACAGAGTGTTCGCCAAAATCTTAATATATCATTTAATA
Source organism: Neisseria meningitidis (assembly GCA_001062585.1). Taxonomy (GTDB): domain Bacteria; phylum Pseudomonadota; class Gammaproteobacteria; order Burkholderiales; family Neisseriaceae; genus Neisseria; species Neisseria meningitidis_D. The sequence continues at coordinate 3,689 of JVVZ01000061.1, read as the reverse complement.
AAAAATATAACTTAAAATCACTATGTTCTTTATCCCTTAGATAAAATTTAATTATTTTTCTAATAAATTCATTATATTTTTCATCATTATAGATGCATTTACTCTCTAGAATAAGAAGCATTCTAGCTGTAAACCAGTTATTATGATCATCAATTGGAGAACCTATTATTTTTTCAACTTCATTATATTTAAAAATTTTAAGAAATTCACCGTCATTGCTAAATTCAGGAAATTTTAACTTTTTATTAATTCTTATTAATTCAGAAAATATTTTTATTTCATCAATTTTTCCATAATGGTGTTGTTCATCAATATTTTCACCAATTATAAAAATGTCTAAATCCGATTTATCTGTTGCTTCTGAACGAGCAAAAGAACCAGTTGTATAGACACATAAGTTTTTAAATTCTTCAGATGAAAATATACTACTCGAAGAAATCTCTTCCTTAATTTTTCTAAGTTTTTCTTCTGAGAATTTTTGTTTTGTTTCTAGTTGTTCTGCTTCTCGTGAGTTTAAAAAAGGCATAGTGTTACCCTTTACAAATTATTTAAAAAAATTTTTAAGTATCTTCCAGTATAGCTCTTCTCAATTTTTGCTACAAGCTCAGGGCTACCTTCCGCAATAATCCTCCCCCCACCATCTCCCCCTTCCGGCCCTAAGTCCACAATCCAATCCGCCGTTTTAATCACGTCCAGATTATGCTCGATAATCACAATCGAGTTGCCTTTGCCTTTCAGACGGCCTATCACTTCCAGCAGCAGGGCGATGTCGGCAAAGTGCAGGCCGGTGGTGGGTTCGTCGAGGATGTAGAGTGTTCTGCCGGTGTCGCGTTTGGAGAGTTCCAAGGCGAGTTTGACACGCTGGGCTTCGCCGCCGGAGAGGGTGGTGGCGGACTGGCCGAGGCGGATGTAGCCTAGGCCTACGTCCATCAGGGTTTGCAGTTTGCGCGATACGGTGGGGACGGCGTCGAAAAATTCGCGGGCTTCTTCGACGGTCATGTCGAGGACTTGGCTGATGTTTTTGCCTTTGTATTGGATTTCGAGGGTTTCGCGGTTGTAGCGTTTGCCGTGGCAGACTTCGCAGGGGACGTACACGTCGGGCAGGAAGTGCATTTCGACTTTAATCACGCCGTCGCCTTGGCAGGCTTCGCAGCGGCCGCCTTTGACGTTGAAGGAGAATCTGCCGACGTTGTAGCCGCGTTCGCGCGAGAGGGGTACGCCGGCGAAGAGTTCGCGGATGGGGGTGAACAGGCCGGTGTAGGTAGCGGGGTTGGAGCGCGGGGTGCGGCCGATGGGGGATTGGTCGACGTTGATAACTTTGTCGAGATGTTCGAGGCCGCGGATGTCGTCGTATGGGGCGGGTTCTTCTTGGGCGCGGTTGAGTTCGCGGGCGGTGATTTTGGCGAGGGTGTCGTTAATCAGGGTGGATTTGCCGCTGCCGGATACGCCGGTGATGCAGGTAATCAAACCGAGCGGCAATTCGAGGGTAACGTTTTTGAGATTATTGCCGCGCGCGCCTTTGAGGACGAGCATTCGGTCGGGATTGACGGGCGTGCGTTCAGACGGCACGGCAATGGATTTTTTGCCGCTGAGGTATTGTCCGGTAACGGATTTTTCGCATTTGGCGACGTTTTCGGGCGTGTCGGCAATCAGTACGTTGCCGCCGTGTTCGCCCGCGCCGGGGCCCATATCGACGACGAAATCGGCTTCGCGGATGGCGTCTTCGTCGTGTTCGACCACAATCACGCTGTTGCCCAAATCGCGCAGGCGTTTGAGGGTGGCGAGCAGGCGGTCGTTGTCGCGCTGGTGCAGGCCGATGGAGGGTTCGTCCAAAACGTACATCACGCCGGTCAGGCCGCTGCCGATTTGGCTGGCGAGGCGGATGCGCTGGGCTTCGCCGCCGGAAAGGGTTTCGGCGGAACGGGAGAGATTCAGGTAATCCAGCCCGACGTTAATCAGGAAGCCGAGCCGCTCGGTGATTTCTTTGAGGATTTTTTCGGCGATTTGTTTTTTGTTGCCGTCCAAATCCAGCGTTTCAAAGAATTGGTGGGTTTTGGTCAGCGGCCAGGCGGAGACTTCGTGTAGCGGTTCGCCGCTGACGTAAACGTAGCGGGCTTCTTTGCGCAAACGTGCGCCGCCGCAGCTCGGGCAGGCGCGGTGGTTTTGGTATTCGCGTAGTTTTTCGCGCACGGTTTCGCTGTCGGTTTCGCGGTAGCGGCGTTCGAGATTGGGGATGATGCCTTCGAAGGCGTGGCTGCGGTTGAAGGTGGTGCCGCGTTCGGATAGGTAGGTGAAATCAATGACTTCTTTGCCCGAGCCGTGTAACACGACTTTTTTCACTTTTTCAGGTAGCGTTTCCCAAGCAGCCTGCACATCGAAACCGTAATGCCGCGCCAGCGACTGAATCATTTGGAAATAGAACTGGTTGCGTTTGTCCCAGCCGTCAATCGCGCCCGTTGCCAATGACAATTCGGGATGGGCGACCACTTTTTCGGGGTCGAAGAAATTAGTGTTGCCCAAGCCGTCGCAAGTCGGGCAGGAACCCATCGGGTTGTTGAACGAAAAGAGGCGCGGCTCTAATTCGGGCAGGCTGTACGAACACACGGGGCAGGCAAAACGCGCGGAAAACCAATGTTCTTCGCCGCTTTCCATTTCCATTGCCAGCGCTCGCTCGTTGCCGTGGCGCAGCGCGGTTTCAAAACTTTCCGCCAGCCGCTGCTTGATGTCCTCCTTCACTTTCACGCGGTCGATGACCACGTCGATATTGTGCTTGATGTTTTTTTCCAGCTTCGGCACTTCGTCAAGTTGATAAACTTCGCCATCCACGCGCACCCGCGCAAAACCCTGCGCCTGCAAGTCGGCAAAGAAATCGACAAATTCGCCCTTACGCTCGCGCACCGCCGGCGCAAGAATCATCACGCGCGTGTCTTCAGGCAGCTTCAACATGGCATCGACCATCTGCGATACGGTCTGGCTCGACAGCGGCAGATTGTGTTCGGGGCAATACGGCGTACCGACGCGGGCGTACAAAAGGCGCAGGTAATCATGAATTTCCGTTACCGTGCCGACGGTGGAGCGCGGGTTGTGGCTGGTGGATTTCTGCTCGATGGAAATCGCGGGCGACAGGCCTTCAATTAAATCGACATCGGGTTTGTCCATCATCTGCAAAAACTGCCGCGCATAGGCGGACAGGCTCTCGACATAACGCCGCTGCCCTTCGGCATATAGCGTGTCAAACGCCAGCGACGACTTGCCGCTGCCCGACAGTCCCGTGACTACCACCAGCTTGTGGCGCGGAATGTCCAAATCGACGTTTTTCAAATTATGCGTGCACGCGCCGCGGATGCGGATAGTGTCGTTGTCGCGGGCTTCTGAGCGGGGAGTTTTGCTGTCGTTTTGATGATGATGGTTACACATGGTCGGACTGCCTTAAGCGGCTAAAATAAAACGGCTATTGTAACACTTTTCGCTTGGGTTTCAGATTGCGGGAGGTCGTCTGAAAAGCTGGTAAGGGTATTTTCAGACGACCTTTGGTCATTGGAGGGAATGGATTGTTAATGGCTTTTGTTATTACGGAGTTTGCTTATCGTTTTGAGTTTTTGCTATCCGGGCAAGGTCGTACTGTAAGATAAAGGATGTATAGTGGATTAAATTTAAATCAGGACAAGGCGACGAAGCCGCAGACAGTA
>JVVZ01000060.1:0-10161 GCA_001062585.1 Neisseria meningitidis | reverse complement strand
CAGGGACCTGCGGATTAACAGTCCGTCGCTCTACCGACTGAGCTATCGGGGAATTAGGAGGGAAATTATATCTTAAAAAAACAAGAAGTCAAGAATTAATCCCCTATTATCATTAATGATATGATTTATATGCGGTTTTATAAAATTTCTGCAATATGTTTAGCAGCACGTTTAGCATCCAGCAAGATCAAACCCAGCTTACCGCTTTCCTTCGCCATCAGTGCCAATACTGCATTATCACCTGCTTGACTCAACAGAATATAACCTGTTTTACCTTTAACCATCACTTGATCTAACTCACCACATGCCAGCTCATGCACTGAACGGTTGCCCAATGCCAACAATGTTGCAGACATAGCACCAACTCTGTCCGCATTCAAATGTGATGGAAGCATTGTAGCAATTGGCAAACCATCAGTCGATATTACAGCTGAAGCTGTAATATCGGGAGAAGTATTATTTAAATCACTCAACACAGAGATTAATAATTGTTGCATATTTATTCCATTCTCAAATTATAACTTTAGTTATATAGTTTGCTGGCGGCTACCATATCTGTGGTACAACACTTTAACCAGTGTCACAAACGCCTCTTTATTTAAGTCAGGCATACCACCTATAACTAGAATCAGCTTAGTTTCACCAATATACAATGGGAAAAATGTTAACTCGCTCTGACCAGAAGGATCACAAATCCCCCATGCACTATTATTGATATGCAAATTGTTACGAATCAGCAGACGATGACCATCTTCCATCTTAGCCACTTCGCTTGCCAACAGGCCCAACTCTTCAGCAGCTTCATGATGAAAATTAGCATTGGCAAAATACAGGCCATTCTCATCAGCCAGCAAAGCTTTACCTGAATTAGACAACTGCTCTAACAATTCCGGTAACTGCTCATCTGTTAAATGAATATCTTCGTTACTAATATTTTCATCACCATATAAAAACTCTAAACGTTGCAAACGGTACAACAAGTTTAAAGCCGTATTGATATCACTAGTATCAGCCCAAGCTAGAATTTTTTCGCTACTAATGACCTCTGACGGGTTTGCACGCAATAAGCTATATAGCAATGTTCTACTTGCGCTTGGTGTATCGCTGGTTACTGCATAATAAGCACCAGCAGGTGTAATTCTGGGATATAAATTTGATTGCAAAGAAAGTGTTGATTCCATTTTATACCTCTAAACCCGGATCAATTGAGAACAACATTGCGCTAACCAATTGTTTGACATCATCTTCTCTACGAGCATCAATCTCAAAAACCGGTACATTAAAATTATTTTGTGCTAAATATTTCTGATATACATCAACGCTTGGCAATGAACGAATATCCATTTTGGTAACGCCTACTACTAATGGCGCTGTTTTCAATAATTCTCGGAATGCTTCCAAGAAGAATTGCAAATCCTTCAATGGGTTTGTTCGTGTATTATCCAAAAGCAATACCAATCCCATACTACCCTGGCTTAGAATTTCCCACATAAAGTTAAAACGTTCTTGCCCCGGTGTACCATATAAATGAACTTTGACTTCTTCATCCAAATGGATCACACCATAATCCATTGCTACGGTGGTATACCCCTTACGAACCAGCGTCATATCTGATGCAGATGCATCTGTTTGTACAGGCGGCTCATCTGATAACGCAGAAATTGCTGTTGTTTTACCTACTCCAACCGGACCGGTAAAGATAATTTTATTTTCTTTCATTACATGTCCTTTTTAGCGTTTTCCCAATAATTTACGCATTAAGCGCTGTAACAAACCGCGTGGCTGCTCTTGCGAAGGACCTGCCACTTTTTCTGCATCCTTAACCATCTGACTATCAGGCACATCGCTATTAACACTAACATGTTCAGAAATATTGGCATGCTGATTAGCTTGATTCGGAGCATATTCGCTATCCGTTGCCAAAAAGCCTGTTACAGAGGTTGCCGCCAAATAATTCAAGATATCCGGCATTTCCAAAGGCATAACTTTATAAAGGATATTTAAGTTGACTGATGTTTTAGTTAAAAACGCAGATAACCTCATAGACTCTGGAACCGGAGCAAGCCTGGTCAAATTAGGCCAACGCTTTAAAGTGAAAATCGTTTGAGGAGTCATCGGATAAATCAATCTTCCCTGAGCAGTCCAAATTGCCATCTGCCACAAACAAGACATAATCGTTACTTTGGCTTTTTCTTTCCACTGAGGATTATCCGGCACGACTTTGCATACAACAGATAAATTGTCATTCTTACAAAGCCCTTCTAACTCATGGGCGTTGACTGTCAGCAATACCCTTTGAATACTTGGGAAAACGATTAATACCGGTTTACCCTCATGTAAAACGGCAATATCCTGATGGCCTTGACTGGCAAACTTCAAAGCACCAAGCAATCCTTTATTCGGATTAAAGCGACGAATAGTAGCCTTTCTACTTTCGTTACCGTTTTGCGTTCCTTCTTGTACTTCTGCCTTTTGAGCCGAAGCATCAAAAATATTCCCGCCCTGCGCCAAACTTCTCAAAATCGGGAATAAGATATCGAATTTAACCGGCTTAGCCAAATACGGCGTTGTAACAGATGGCTCTTGCGAACAAAACATCGCAACAGGAATATCAGGGTATTTGATTTTGAGCGTTTTCCAAGTTTCAACACTATCAGCAGTATCAGTATCTACCAATACTAAATCTGGTATTTCATCTGAATCTGAGTCAAGAATCTGATAGTTCGTCGTATTGTGCATTTTAAAGGCCATACGGAAAACGGCTTCTTGCTGCTCGCTCATATCGCGCAGCATAATCCGTATGGTTTTGATTTTAGGTAACAGATTATCCATCATGGTACTCTCTAATTATTTTATTTTTTTGAATGTTGATTTACATGTTGCAGCAAACGGCTCATTGCCAATACCACTTCTTCCGGAAGGCTGACAACGCGTTCACGCAATAAGCGCAAGAATTGTTCCAGACGTGCCCAATCCTCTACTCTTTCGTAAAGATCGAACAGCATCACATACAATTGAGATTCTTGCGGGTACTGTAAAACAGCTTGTTCCAAAGTACCTATGGCCAAATCCAACTGACCGTACATCAGTAAAGATTCAACTTCTTTCAGTGCTTCATCTGCAGGAGAGGCGTTGACGCTAATGATAGAAGAATCTTTTTGTACCAGTTCGCGATATTTAGCTTTCATTTGAAGAGAAGTAGGTCGGATATAACCCCTTCCCAAACCAATTTCTCTGATTTTATTTTCGTTAGGTCCTTTCTCCAAATCATCAAATACTTCATGATAACCAAGGCTATATCCCCAACCCAGCATGCGTTCTTTCACTTGGCGACCATACTGACCCAATGAGTGGTACAACTTCCACAAGTGTTTAGCAAACTGACTGATTTCTTCATGCTGATAGTCAAGTTTTAATGCATCGATGATAAGGCTTGCCGGCTTAGAAGAGCTTTGAATGGCACGGTTATATTGTTGAACAGCAGTTTCATAACCTACTTTGTCTTTCAAGATTTTGGCACTTTGTTCAGGTTTAACAAATCCGATAACGGCTCCCATTTCTTCCGGAGTAATATCGGTAAACTCTTTCTTGCCCAATACGATAGCAGCGCGTTTGGAAACGCCAGGAGCATGATTAGCGCCTACATTGTCATTAGTCATCGCAGGAGCGGATGTCGAAGCCTCTTCCAAATCAGGTTGTTCTCCGATTTGGCGCTCGATTTCCTGCATGCTCCATCCCAAACGGTTTTCTGCCAATACGCGTAATGGCAAATGCGTTTGATCGGACATCAAGCCGGCTTTAACGTACTCAGCCAGACTTTCTTCAGACAAGACGGAGCCATGACGCTCCAAGGCGTCTGTCAGCATATCGATATTACCAACGCGCAGACTCAACCCGACAAGCTCATGCACTAATTTCTCAGGAGCCCCATCGTTTAGGCCATTCAAATAACCCGCCAAAGATTCGGCAGCCTTACTCTCATAACCAAATTGCTTATATACTTGATATTCCGTCAGTGGGTCGACTTCTTGCGCAGATACAGACGTAGTTGAACCGGCAGAACCACTGCCTCCCCATTCCCAATCTTGTTGATCCGGATCGGAAACGGATTGATTGACCTGATCAACCCAATCTGGACTTCCCCCTTCAATACTTTCTTGATTTGGGTGATGGTTTTTTTTGGATGATGCTTTAGCTGCTTTTGTCGTCTTTTTAGTTTTAGCTGTGCCCTTCTGTTTATAAAAAATAAACAGCAGCACCATAAACAAAAGCACTAGCAATATGATTAAAAGTGGATTTTTCAAGAACACCTCCCGATACTGTGGTGCGGCAAATAAAACTACATATATTTTGATGTCCGGCATTTATGGAAACAGCCGAATCATCTATTCCCCAATTGAATTATGATAACATGATTCAACCAATAATTACATTAAAAACCATTTGTCAGACACTCCCACTATCGGATTTACAACTCAAACACGCCGATGGATTCGACATGAGAAGTTTGTGCAAACATATTCATAATGCCTGCAGATTTGAAGTTGTAACCCTTATTTACCAATACTTCCGCGTCACGTGCAAAGGTTGAAGGATTACATGAAACATATACGATTTTTTTCGGCAGGTATGGTGTATGTAGCGATTTGACAACAGCATAAGCACCACTCCTGGGCGGATCGAGCAACATTTTGTCGAATACCCCCCATGAGACTACCGTCTGCTCATCTGTCTCAAACAAATCTGCCACCTCAAACGACGCATATTTTACACAACTGTTTCGAAGAGCGTTTTGCCTGGCACGCAAAACAAGGGAATCCAATCCCTCAATACCCGTTACTGACGCACCGCTCTTTGCCATAGGAAGGCTGAAATTACCCAACCCGCAAAACAAATCTGCCACCCTGTCATTAGGCTGTATATCCAACAGGCGCAAAGCCCTGCTGATCATTACAGCATTCAAGTCCGCATTAATCTGCGTAAAATCACCCGGCTGATAAGGCATCTCTATCGAAAATTCAGGCAAACCGTATTTCAATTCGGGCAAATCTTTAGGGTACAGTGCAGTTGACGGCTCGCGCCCATATTGAAACCAAACCTGCCAAACTTGCTTTACCCCACCTGATATCTTATCAAACCATGTCTCAATTTGCTTCAAAGAGTAGCCAGACGGTTTTTTTATGAAACAAATGTTCAAAACAACCAATGCACGGCTATTAAAAAACTCTACAAATCGGACTGCCGCCCCGCCATCAGTCAGTGTTTGCAACAACAATTTCACCATAGGTAAAACATCTGAAATATGCTTAGGCAACACCTGACATGTTTCAATATCGACCACTTCATTCGTTTTTTTCGCCTGAAAACCCATTTTCAGACGACCCTTCTTATCGACTGAGACACTCAACCGCGCCCTATCCCGATAATGCCAAGCCGAACCATAAATAGGCGGAAGAATCTGTTCCGGTTTGACTCTGCCGATACGCTCGAGCTGTTCTTCCAAAATACGTTGTTTCAATGCAACTTGAGCGGTTGGAGACACATGTTGCAACGAGCAACCGCCACATGTCTCATAATAACCACACGCAGGCCGGACTCGTTCAACCGACTCTTTTAATACTTCTACTGTCTCTGCTTCGCTGAACTGTTTCTTCTCCCTCAGCACCCGAAACGACACTTTCTCAGTAGGCAGCGCACCTTTAATAAAGACAGTTTTGCCATGTACTCTGGCAACGCCGCGACCCTCATAATCCAAAGAAAAAACATCAGCCACGCCGTCAAAACATTTCGTATCAGCCATCACTTATCCACTCGACACCCGGTTTATCTTTTCAGACGACTCCAATCCATACCTGCCACTCAAACCGGCAAGCAACCGAAAGGGCATATTTTCGCACAAAAAAATACAGATTCAGGTATGATTTCCCAAAATCTTCTTTTCATTTATTACAAGTATTACGACACATGAAAAAAACTATTTTCGGACTGACCGCTGCCTTCTTCGTTACCGCCGCCTCAGCCAACACACCCATCCCGGACGTCTCTCCCGTTTCCGAAGGTCAGCACGTCGTCATCAATATTCCGCAACAACGCTTATTCTTATATACAGACGGCAAACTGACCAAAATCTATCCTGTCGCCGTCGGCAAGGCCATGACCCAAACCACATTGGGCGAACACAAAATCGGCGCAAAAGCCTTCAATCCGACTTGGCACATCCCTAAATCCATCCAAAAAGAACGTGGCGACGGCGTCAAAAGCGTACCAGCAGGCCCAAACAATCCGCTCGGTCCTGTTTTTGTCCGTCTCGGTGATCCCAAACTCGGTTTAGGCATTCATGGCACTAATGCCCCTGCCAGCGTACCGGGCGTCCGCAGTCACGGCTGCGTCCGCATGAAGTCTCCGGATGCACTGGAATTTGCCAAAACAATTGCCTCCGGCGCTCCCGCCTCCGTCATCTACCAAATGGCCAGCCTCAACGAAGATGCCAACCAAAACCTTTGGCTGGCCGCATACCACGACCCATACGGCAAAAAAAATCTGGATACTGCCGTCTTGAAGAAAAGTATTGCCGCTTGGGCAAAAGCGCACGGTAAAACCATTAATCCGGCTAAAGTAGACGCTATTTTAAAAAACCGCACCGGTGCCGCCAACTGTCTGACCTGTGCCAAAGGCGTCAAACTCAAAACCCCGTTGAAATCACTCGCCTGGACGAGCGGCTCCAGCGCTTTCAGCAAACCTAAAATTGCGCCTAAGCCTGCTCCGGTCAAAGATGTGGTTCTGCCTAAAGGTACTGAAATCGAAGTCGAAGCTGACGATACACCCGCTTCCGCACCAAACCAAAGCGTTCGTCCTGAAGCAAATCCGGCAAAACTGTACAACACCCCCGCCAGCACGCCGAGCTATCCGAAATATGACATCCCCGAAGGCAGCGAGCCGACAGGAGTGTTGTTCTAAAAGCAAAGGAATTTTCCGAATGCAAAGGTCGTCTGAAATTCAGCTCCCTAACAATATAGGAGCCGACAAATTTCAGACGACCTTTTTCATCCAATATCGTTCACATCCTTGCAATCAAACCGCCCGCGCTCCCTTTTTTCCCAATAACCGCTTTACCAAACCAAATGCCAACTGCTTTTCAGTATCAGGAAAACAATCCAGCCCGATACACCGCTATTGTATAGTGGATTAACTTTAAACCAGTACGGCGTTGTCTCGCCTTGCCGTACTACCTGTACTGTCTGCAGCTTCGTTGCCTTGTCCTGGTTTACAGTTAATCCACTATAAATTAGCGGCTTTCCGCCCATCGTCAGGGCTTTAGAAAATCACCGCGTTGTTAACGCCACGCGGCGACAAACTCGCTCCAATGCTGTTTGTCCTGAGCCTGTCCGGTCAGGTAATGCTTTAACCGTTTGACTTCCACTTCATACTCATCCGCGTCCAAAGCGCCGTTCATCAGGCGGAAGCGTAGGAACATTAAATAAGTGTTTGCCGCATCGGTTTCGCAATAATCGCGGATGTCTTTCAGACGACCTGCGTGGAACGCCTCCCAAACTTTACTGCCGTCCATGCCCAGTTTGCCGGGGAAGCCGCAAAGTTTCGCCATATCGTCCAGCGGCACATTGGCACGCGGCTGGTACAGGGCGAGCAGATCCATCAGGTCGCAATGGCGGTTGTGGTAGCGGCTGATGTAGTTGTTCCACTTGAAATCACGGCTGTCGCCGAAATCGCCCTCGCCCATATCCCAATAACGCGCCGCTGCAATGCCGTGTATCAGCGCGCGGTAATGCAGGACGGGCAGGTCGAAGCCGCCGCCGTTCCAACTGACCAATTGCGGCGTATGGCTTTCGATAAGGTCGAAAAACTTGGCGATCATTTCCTCTTCACTGTCGTGCATTTCGCCTATGGTGCCGACGTGGATTTTGTCCTGCCCCCAACGCATACAGCAGGAAATGGCGACTACTTGGTGCAGGTGGTGCTGCATAAAGTCAGAGCCGTTTTGGGCGCGGCGTTTCTGCTGGGCAAACAAGACCACCTCGTCGTCCGGCAAAGAGGCAGGCAGGTCGTACAACAGGCGGATGCCGTTCACATCAGGCACGGTTTCAATATCGAAAGCCAAAATCGGGGTCATGGGCGACTCCTCAAATTCAATCAAAACAGATTAAAACAGACAACAGGATAACGGCATTGTGGCATGTTTCCGCATTTATTGACAGTCAAATCACACCGCCACCCCACCATTCCATCTGCCTGTACACCTACCCAAAACACCGTCAAAACAGTAAAATCCCCCTTTTATCCCAATCCGAAACATAAGCCATGCTCACCTTCCAACAAATCATCTTCAAACTGCAAACATTCTGGGCAGACAAAGGCTGCACCGTCATCCAACCTTTCGACATGGAAGTCGGCGCCGGCACTTCCCACCCCGCCACCTGCCTGCGCGCGCTCGGCCCAGAGCCTTGGTTTGCCGCCTACGTCCAACCCAGCCGCCGCCCCAAAGACGGCCGCTACGGCGACAACCCCAACCGCCTGCAACACTATTACCAATTCCAAGTCTCCCTCAAACCCGCGCCCGCCAATATCCAAGACCTCTATCTCGACTCCCTGCGCGAATTGGGCATCGACCCGAAAGTCCACGACATCCGCTTCGTCGAAGACGACTGGGAAAACCCCACCCTCGGCGCATGGGGCTTGGGCTGGGAAGTCTGGCTCAACGGCATGGAAGTGACCCAGTTCACCTACTTCCAACAAGTCGGCGGCATCGACTGCACCCCCGTACTCGGCGAAATCACCTACGGCATCGAACGCTTGGCGATGTACCTGCAAGGCGTGGAAAACGTCTACGACCTCGTTTGGGCAAAAACGCTGGACGGCAACACCGTCACCTACGGCGACGTGTACCACCAAAACGAAGTCGAACAATCCACCTACAACTTCGAATACAGCGATGCCGACTGGCTGCTGCGCCAGTTCAACGACTACGAAACGCAAGCCAAACGCCTGCTCGCCGAAGAAAACGCCAGCCTCTCCCTGCCCGCCTACGAGCTGGTCCTCAAAGCCGGACACACCTTCAACCTCTTAGACGCACGCGGCGCCATTTCTGTGACCGAACGCGCCACCTACATCGGGCGCATCCGTGCGCTGAGCCGCACCGTGGCGCAGAAATACGTCGAAAGCCGCGAAGCATTGGGCTTTCCTTTAATTAAATCAAAATCCTAATAGGTGTTGATATGTTCCGCAAAACGCTTGCCGCCGCGACACTGGCCCTCGTTTTTTCTGCAACTGCTCAGGCTGCGCCTTTATCGTTTAAAGACAAAATATTGGAAGCCAAATCCTGTGCCGGCAAAAACAGTGAAGGCAAACCCCTTTGCCATCAACTTACTGTCGGCTATCCGATTACCGGTGATAAACATTTGGATGACTGGGTCAGGAAAGAAATGGGAGGCAAACTGCCTACGCAGAAATCGGTTCAGACGACCTTAATACGCGACAAAGACGTAAAGGAGACCAATCGGGAAAATAGGAAACTCGGCAAAGATGATGGCTCTCCTTGTGCGTTGGACTATGTGGATACGTTAGAACTGGAAGGCTATACGCCCAATTATGCCGTTTTCGGACAAGAAGACTGGGAATATACCTGTGGCGCACACGGAAACGGCGTGCACACGCTGATGGTGTTGAAACGCGGCATTGCCAATCCGAAGCCGCTTAAATTGGATGATATCCTGTTGCCCGGACAAAAAGCAAAGCTGACGCATCTGATTAAAGAAGCCTATGTCAAATACCTGAAGGAAAATAGTGATGACACCGAAGAAGAAGCACGTGATTACATTAGTGGATACAATAGTGACAAATTTTCCGCCACGGAAAACTGGCGTTTCGATAAAAACGGCTTGACTTTCCTGTATCAAAGTTACGAAATCGGTGCATATGTTTTAGGCAGACCTGAGTTTACTATCCCCACTAAGGATTTACAGGGAATTGTGAAACCTGAAATCTTGAAGGAAGCGGAGCATTTCATACAACCTAAAAAATAATTAAGGAACCGGTGCAGATTATCTCCCCTTAGCTTCTGACCGATTCAAGTATAGTGGATTACCTTTAAACCAGTACGGCGTTGCCTTGCCGTACTATCTGTACTGTCTGCGGCTTCGTCGCCTT
>JVVZ01000059.1:0-7023 GCA_001062585.1 Neisseria meningitidis | reverse complement strand
AAACTGCACCTTGTGAGTTGGAGGGGATGTGTCCAACTTTTGGGGTGCAGTTCAAAAGGGGAGGGCGGTTTTCAGACGACCTTTTTGAGTGGGGCGGAGGGCTTGTTGTCAGATTTAAAATCTCGCAGATACGCATATTTTATGCCGATGCGGCAGGTTTTCAATTAAGCCGCGCCAAATTCCGTTAATTTCCATTAAAGGTCGTCTGAAAGCCTTCGGTGTCATACTTTCTCGGTTATAATAGCCGGCTTCTTCAATCTGACCCTCTTTCGGAAATATATCATGGCATTTGCCTCGCTTTTCACCCTTTTGGACGATATTACCGCTGTCTTGGACGACGTTGCCCTGATGACCAAAATGGCCGCCAAGAAAACGGCGGGCGTGGTCGGCGATGATTTGGCGCTCAATGCGAATCAGGTTACGGGCGTGTCGGCGGAACGCGAGCTGCCGATTATTTGGGCGGTGGCGAAAGGTTCTTTGGTGAACAAGCTGATTTTGGTGCCGCTGGCTTTGCTGCTGTCTGCCTTTTTGCCGAAGCTGATTACCCCTTTATTGATGATAGGCGGGATTTATTTGTGTTTCGAGGGCGTGGAAAAGCTGCTGCATAAGTTTCTGCACCGCCACGAAGCGCATGAAGACGAGGAGGCTGCCGCCGAAACGCTGGACGAAAAAACCAAGATTAAAGGCGCGATTCGTACGGATTTCATCCTGTCTGCCGAGATCATTATTATTGCTTTGGGCGTGGTTGAAAAATACGATCTGATGACCCGTTCGCTGGTGATGACGGCAATCGGCATCGGTATGACCGCTTTTGTGTACGGTTTGGTCGGCGTTATCGTCAAACTCGACGACTTCGGTATGCTGCTGATGCGTCAAAAAAGCACGGGCATCCAAACGGTCGGACGGGGCTTGATTGCCTTTATGCCTTGGTTCATGCGCGGTTTGAGCGTGGTGGGTACGCTTGCCATGTTCCTTGTCGGCGGCGGTTTGATTACCCACAACTTGGGCTTTTTGCATGATTTCTTACACGCGCAACATTGGGACAGCGGCTTGATGGAGCATGTCGCCAACCTTACCGTCGGGCTGATTGCCGGCGCTATCGCCTGCGCCGTTGCGCTGCCATTGATGAAGCTGTTTCAAAAACACTAAACAACCGATACGTCGTCTGAAAATGGTTCAACTTTGTTGAATCTGTATTTTCAGACGACCTCTTATTTTCTTTTCTCTACAATGAACATTTTCCGCAAACTCGAACAATATTGGCAGCATCCTGTGCTGTACTGGCCGCTGGTGATCCTGATTGCCGCCGCCACGCCGTTGACTTTCGCGCCTTATTACCATTTTTGGCTGATGCCTTTGCTGTTTGGCGCATTGATCCGACTGATTGAACTGCGTCCGCGCTTTGCTGTTTCTACCGCCTATCTGTTTGGGCTGATTGCTTATACGGCGCAGTTTTATTGGATACATACCGCGCTGCACGATGTTTCCGGCTTGCCTAATTTATACGCGATTCCACTGACTTTCCTGCTGCCTGCGTTTCTTGCCCTGTATCCCGCCGCCTGTTTTTGGTTGTGGAAGAAGTTTCATCTGCCGCGTTGGGTTAAGGTCGGCATCGTTTTGCCGATTTTGTGGACGCTGGCGGAATTTGCCCGCGAACGCCTGTTGACCGGCTTCGGCTGGGGGGCAATCGGCTATTCCCAAATCGTCAAAGAAAGCCCGCTTGCCGGCTTTGCGCCTTTGGGCGGTATTCATCTGGTAACGCTGGCGACGGCATTTGTCAGCGCATGGCTGGTGTTGCTGATTGACAATACGGGTCGTCTGAAACAGCGCCTGCTGCCGATGTGCATGATTGTCATGCTGTGTACCGTCGGCTATGTCGCCCAGCAAACCGACTTTACCAAACCCGACGGCAGCACCAGTACCGTCGCGCTCGTGCAGGGCAATATCGAGCAGAGTCTGAAATGGAATGAAGAACAAGTCGTCCCCACCATTCAGAAATACTACGGTCAAATCAGCAAAACATCCGCCGACATCGTTATCCTGCCGGAAACCGCTCTGCCTGTAATGCGTCAGGATTTGCCGGAAAATATCCTGACCCAGTTTGCCGAGCAGGCGCGCACGAACGGCAGCGCGTTGGCCGTCGGTATCGGTCAATATACAGCCGACGGCAGCGGATACGAAAATGCCGTAATCAATTTGAGCGACTACGATGATATTTCAGACGACCTCCCGTATTACGCCAAAAATCATCTGGTTCCCTTTGGCGAATACAAACCGCTGCCTTTTTTGACCGAACCGTTGTACAAGATGATGAATATGCCGCTTGCCGACTTCCGTCGCGGCGGAGCGGGGCAGGCTCCCTTGACGATGAAAGATCAAAAAGTCGCCTTCAACATCTGCTATGAAGACGGCTTTGGCGACGAACTCATTGCTACCGCCAAAAACGCTACGCTGCTTGCCAACGTCAGCAATATGGCGTGGTATGGCGATTCCAACGCCATGTACCAACAGCTCCAGCAATCCCAAGCCCGCGCGATGGAGCTTGGACGCTATATGGTCCGTGCCACCAATACCGGCGCGACCGCCATTATTTCTCCCAAAGGCAGCATCATCGCCGAGAGCGAACCCAATACCGATGCCGTCTTGGAAGGGCATATCAAAGGCTATATCGGCGAAACCCCTTATATGAAGGCAGGCGGTTCGTTGTGGCTGATCGGAGTATTGTCAATCATTGCCATCACACTGTTTTTAATCAGGAAAAAAGCAGATTAAGTTTGAAAAAGCGGTCTTTTTATAAGGCCGTTTTTCTTGAATTTTAATATTTACATACAAGAATGTTTGTAATATACTGAACTTATTCCCAGTAAAACAGTCAAATTTTCAAAATCAATCGAATTTCAAAAAGCAAGAAAATCCACCTATCAAACAGTCTTTTACAGAAAAAGGCATTTGGCAGCATACGATAGGGCAACAGGCAGTGATATACTGCACGGCAAACAACAAGTAAACAATAGTCTCTACATCATATAAAGGAAAGCAACTCTCATGAATAACGCCTTTGCATTACCCGTCATCCACAGCGGCAACGGCAGCCTTGAGCAATACATTCATACCGTCAACAGCATTCCCATGTTGACGCCCGAAGAAGAAAGCCAACTCGCGGAGCGTCAGCAAAAAGGCGACCTTAACGCCGCCAAACAACTCATTCTTTCCCATTTGCGCGTCGTCGTATCCATCGCACGAGGTTACGACGGCTATGGCCTGAACCAAGCCGACCTTATCCAAGAAGGCAACATCGGACTGATGAAAGCGGTCAAACGCTACGAACCCAGCCGTGGCGCGCGCCTGTTTTCATTCGCCGTACACTGGATTAAGGCCGAAATCCACGAATTTATCCTGCGCAACTGGCGCCTGGTACGCGTAGCGACCACCAAACCGCAACGCAAACTGTTCTTCAATCTGCGCAGCATGCGTAAAAACCTGAATGCCTTGTCTCCGAAAGAAGCGCAAGACATCGCCGACGATTTGGGCGTCAAATTGTCCGAAGTCATGGAAATGGAACAACGCATGACCGGACACGACATCGCCATCATGGCGGACAACAACGATGACGAAGACAGCTTCGCCCCCATCGACTGGCTTGCCGACCACGATGCCGAGCCCAGCCGCCAACTGTCCAAACAAGCCCATTACGCCCTGCAAACTGAAGGTCTGCAAAACGCATTGGCGCAACTGGATGACCGCAGCCGCCGCATCGTAGAAAGCCGCTGGCTGCAAGACGATGGCGGATTAACCCTGCACGAGCTGGCAGCCGAATACGGTGTGTCTGCCGAGCGCATCCGTCAAATCGAAGCCAAAGCCATGCAAAAACTGCGCGGTTTCCTCGCGGAAGAAGCCGAAGCGGTTTAAAGACAAAGCAGTTCAGTAGAAGGAAAAAGGTCGTCTGAAACCCGAAATCTCGGTTTCAGACGACCTTTTTTGTGTATGGATGCCTTATTTTTTCGCTTTGGCCTGTTTGGCGTCTTTTTCGGTAATGGTGCCGCCGCCGTTGTTAAACGCATTCATGATATAGGTGGCAACGGCAGCGAGATCGGCATCGTTGATGGCGGTCGCGGGCATAAAGCCGTTGTAAGGTTTACCGTTGACTTTGATGGGGCCGTTGATGCCTTTGGTCATGCTTTGCAGCAATACCTGCGGTTTTTTCATAATATAGTCTGATTGGTAAAGAGGGGGAAACATGGTTCCCCTGCCTTCCCCTTTTTTACCGTGGCAGGCGGCGCAGTTGCTTTCATAAATTTTTTGGCCTTGCGTCATTTGGGCAGCATCGGCGGCAAAGGAGCTGTGGACGGACAGGGTAAAAATTGCAGCCGCCAATATTTTTTTTGTTGTGGTCATGATGTGTCCTTTTTATCGGTGTAGTCTGTTTATCGATAATACAATAAAGGTCGTCTGAAAACAGATTTTTCAGACGACCTTAGACTTAAATCAAATGTAACGCTTTCAGTGGAAACCCGCAGATAGGTTTTAAATGAGGATGCTGTCGCAGCTTTGTTTGGGTTTAAAGTCTATAAGTGATAACCAATATCCCTTGTCGGATGAGGCATCCGTTTATTGCCAGCCTTGCAGGTTGTTTTTGACCAGTTCGGTCAGGGCGAGAATCCATGCGGGGTGGTCGTTCAAGCAGGGGATGTAGCGGTATTCTTTGCCTCCGGCTGCGTGAAATTGTTCGCGCCCCATGATGGCAATCTCTTCCATGGTTTCCAGACAATCCGCCATAAAGCCCGGACAGAATACATCTAATTTGCTGACGCCTTGTTTGGGCAGTTGGTCAAAGAGGGCTTGTGTGCTGGGCGTCACCCATTTTGCTTTGCCAAATTGGCTTTGGAAGGAAACGATGTATTCTTGCTCGTTTAGGTTGAGTGCTTGGGCAAGAAGTTTCGCGGTATGGCGGCATTCGTCGGGATAAGGGTCGCCGTCGTCGTAATTTTTTTGCGGAATGCCGTGAAAGCTGAGCATGAGTTTCTCGCCGCGTCCGTGTTCTTTCCAATATGCTTCAATGTGTTGTTTCATGGCATCAATATAGGCTGCGTCGTCGTAAAAACGCGAAACGGTACGCAGGCTCATTTGGTTGCGCTGCTTCAGCAGTTGTTGGAACACTTTGTCTAATGCCGCGCCGGTGCTGGAGGCGGCGTATTGCGGATATAAAGGGACAATCAACAATCTGCCTACGCCTTGGGCTTTCATTTCGGCAAGGACGGTTTCGATGCCCGGGTTGCCATAGGTCATGGCATGGCGGACGATGGTGTCGGGTATGGCTTTGGCGAGGGCGTCTGCTTGGCGTTGGGTATAGACGGCAAGCGGAGAGCCTTGTTCAAACCAGATTTTGGCGTAAGCATGTGCGCTTTTCTTGGGACGCAGTGTCAGGACCAATCCATGCAAAATCGGCTGCCAGAGTAGTTTGGGCAGTTCGACGACGCGTTGGTCCGATAGAAATTCTCGAAGATATGGTTTGACGGCGGCGGCGGTCGGGGCATCGGGCGTGCCGAGATTGAGGAGGAGGACGCCTACACGGTTTTGCTGAGTGTAAGACAGGGAGGGTTCGACGTGGAAAAGCGGCATGATGTGCCTTTGGATTGGAGTGGAAGCCCGTATTGTAGCAATGTGAAGGTCGTCTGAATATGGTCTGCGTTTTCAGACGACCTTTTTTCGGGGTTGAGTTTTAAATTTTATGATGTATAATGTTATACCATAACATTTATCGGAGGAATGATGAAAGCGAATATCCACCCTGAAAATTATCGTACTGTGCTTTTTTACGACAGTGGTGCCAATGAAGGCTGGCTGATCCGTTCTTGTGCGGATACGCACGGCAAAACGATGGTTTGGAACGATGGTAAAGAATATCCCTTATTTTCTTTGGATACGTCTTCTGCCTCGCATCCCGTCTATACGGGCAAACAGCGCAATGTGAATACCGAAGGCCGTGCCAGCAAGTTCAACCAAAGGTTCCAATCTATGATTTCGTCTTTTAGAAAGGATAAATAATGCAGGTTTTGTCTTCATTGAAAACAGCGAAAAAGCGCCATCGCGATTGTCAAATCGTTCGACGCAAAGGTAAAGTTTACGTCATCTGTAAAAGCAATCCCCGCTTCAAAGCCCGTCAGCGGTAATGTTTTCATATTTTGTAATGCTCTCAATGGATTGCCGCTCGCGATGATTTTCGTGGGCGGTTTTTTTGTTTTCAGACGACCTCGGACGGGCGGGTAAGTGTGAAGCAATGGTTGAGGGAAGTTTTAATGTTTGCGAAAAAACTACGGAGCTTTGGAAAAAGCTACATTCGGGGCGTGCAGGTAAATTAGGGTAAGCTCCCTTGCTAGACTATAAGGATGTTTATAACATGGAACGACTGTTATGCAGTTCCACATTTTTCAGGAGTATTAATATGAAACTTAAAGCTGTATTGGCCGTAGCGGCTGTTTTGTCCTTGGGCGCTTGTGCTGCCCCTGATTATGATGATAATGATGCTCCTCGCCACGAGCACCGTCATGACCATGGAGATCGCAACTATGATGATCGTGGTCAGTCTAGCGACCGCCGTTCGCCCCAATCTTTTGAGTGTGAAAACGGTTTGTCTGTGACTGTACGCAATCTGGACACCAACCGCGTCGAGTTGAGCCTGGATGACAAACGCGCTGTCTTGTCTTCTGCGGTTTCCGGTTCCGGCGAGCGTTATGTTTCCAACCGCGGCTTGTTCGGTAAAGGTGCAGAATGGCATCAAAAAGGCAGCCAAGCCTTCTTCAGCTTCGTTGATCCTTATGGCAACAAAGTAGACACTTCTTGCAATCAGCGTTAATGACTGCGTGAATTGTTAGGGGATGGCGGGTTTGCGATGCCTATCTCCGTGAAACCAAAAAGGTCGTCTGAAATTTTCAGACGACCTTTTGCTATGGGTAAATGCGAAACCTGTCGGTATAGTGGATTAACTTTAAATCAGGACAAGGCGACGAAGCCGCAGACAGTACA
>JVVZ01000058.1:0-4063 GCA_001062585.1 Neisseria meningitidis | reverse complement strand
AGCTAAGGCGAGGCAACGCCGTACTGGTTTAAAGTTAATCCACTATAAAACAAAAATTTGAGAGATATCGCGGATAAGATGAAAAAACATCTATCCTATTATCTCTGCGAATAGAGATAACAGCAGGCAAATACCCTACTTCTATTTCAATTCGCATCAACAAAAAAGGAAGAAACCGAGGTTTCTTCCTTTTGTATTTGAAGCCGAATACTTAACCGCCGAAGTCATCCAAAAGGATGTTTTCATCTTCCACGCCCAAGTCTTTGAGCATTTTGATGACGGACTGGTTCATGATTGGCGGGCCGCACATATAGAATTCGCAGTCTTCCGGTGCTTCGTGGTTTTTCAGGTGGTTTTCGTAAACCACGTTGTGGATGAAGCCTGTGTAGCCGTCCCAGTTGTCTTCCGGCAGCGGGTCGGACAAGGCGACATGCCATGTGAAGTTCGGGAACTCTGCTGCCAGTTGGTCGAAGTCTTCAACATAGAACATTTCGCGTTTGGAGCGTGCGCCGTACCAGAAGGTGATTTTGCGTTTGGAGTTCAAACGTTTCAACTGGTCGAAAATGTGAGAGCGCATCGGCGCCATACCTGCACCACCGCCGATGAATACCATTTCGGCATCGGTGTCTTTGGCGAAGAATTCGCCGAACGGGCCGGAGATGGTTACTTTGTCGCCGGGTTTGAGCGACCAAATGTAGGATGACATTTGTCCCGGAGGTGCATCGGGTACGCGCGGAGGCGGCGTGGCGATACGCACGTTCAGCATGATGATGCCTTTTTCTTCAGGGTATGAAGCCATGGAGTAAGCGCGCAAAATCGGCTCATCCACTTTGGAAACGTATTGCCACAGATTGTATTTGTCCCAGTCTTCGTGATATTCCTTAGGAATGTCGAAGTCTTTGTAGGCAACAGTGTGCGGCGGAGCTTCGATTTGGATGTAACCGCCGGCGCGGAAGGGAACTTCTTCGCCTTCAGGAATGGCAAGCTTGAGTTCTTTAATGAACGTGGCTTTGTTGTCATTGGAGATGACGGTGCATTCCCATTTTTTCACGCCGAACACTTCTTCCGGCACTTCGATGTCCATGTCGGTTTTGACGTTGACCTGACAAGACAGACGGCAGCCTTCGCGTGCTTCGCGTTTGCTGATGTGGGACAACTCGGTCGGCAGAATGTCGCCGCCGCCGCTTTTCACGACAACGCGGCATTGTCCGCACGAACCGCCTCCACCGCAGGCGGAGGGGACAAAGATGCCTTGGCTGGCAAGCGCGCCCAGCAGTTTGCCGCCGGCGGGCATAGTCAGCTCTTTTTCATCATTGACTTTGATGGTGATGTCGCCTTCGCTCACCAGCTTGGATTTGGCAAACAGAATCATCAGTGCCAAAGCCAAGACAATGACGGTGAACATCACGATACCTAAAATAATTTCCATGCCGAATCCTTTCTTATAACTGGATGCCTGAGAACGACATAAACGCCATCGCCATCAGGCCAGCGGAGATGAAAGTGATGCCCAGTCCTTTGAGGCCTTTGGGAGCGTCCGAATATTTCATTTTTTCGGTAATGCCCGCCAAAGCGACAATTGCCAACATCCAGCCCAAGCCCGCGCCGAAGCCGTACACGACGGATTCGCCGAAGTTGTATTCGCGTTGCGCCATAAACGAAACAGCACCAAAAATCGCGCAGTTTACGGTAATCAGCGGCAGGTAGATGCCCAGCGCGTTATAGAGGGCGGGAACGAATTTGTCCAAGAACATTTCCAGAATCTGCACCAAAGCCGCAATCACGCCAATGAAGGTGATGAATTTCAGGAAGGTCAAATCCACGCCTTCGACAATCGCGCCGTCTTTGAGCAGCGAGTAAACGAGCTGGTTGGCAGGGACGGACAGGCCGAGTACGAAGGTAACGGCAACGCCCAAGCCGAATGCGGTGGATACTTTTTTCGATACCGCCAGAAAAGTACACATGCCCAAGAAGAAGGACAGCGCCATGTTTTCAATGAAGACGGATTTCACAAAAAGGCTTAAATAGTGTTCCATGTCTTATTCCTCCGCCTGTTCGGGTTTCCATGTGCGCAAACCCCAAATCAAAAAGCCGATGATAAAGAACGCACTTGGTGCCAGCAGGAAGAGGCCGTTGGTCTGATACCAGCCGCCGTCCTGCACGGTTTGGAAAATGGTGTACCCAAAGAGTTTGCCCGAACCGATCAATTCGCGGATGCTGGCGATGATAATCAGCATCATGCCGTAACCTGCGCCGTTACCAATACCGTCCACCAGGCTTTCCAACGGCGGCTCTTTCATGGCGAAGGCTTCGGCACGACCCATCACGATACAATTGGTAATAATCAAGCCGACGAATACGGAGAGCTGTTTGGACAATTCGTAGGCATAGGCCTGCAACAATTGGTCAACCAGCGTAACCAGCGACGCAACAATCGCCATCTGCACGATAATGCGGATGCTGTTCGGGATGTAGTTGCGTACCAGCGAGATGAAAAAGCTGGAAAAACCGGTTACCAAACTGACGGAAATACCCATCACGATGGCCGTCTGAAGTTTGGTGGTAACCGCCAGCGCCGAACAAATACCCAAAACCTGCAAGGCAATCGGGTTGTTGTCGATAAAGGGTGAAAACATTAAATGTTTCAAGCGTTTCATATCAGCCATTATTGTGCTCCTGCTGATTTCAATTTGTTCAGGTAGGGGATATAGCCGTTTTCGCCGAACCAGTAGGCAAACGAACCTTGCACGCCTTTGGAAGTCAGCGATGCGCCGGAAAGGGCATCTACGCCATGTTCTTTGTCCGAGCTTCCGCCTTTGGAAACATGCAGGGCAAGTTTGCCTTGTTCGTCAAAGAGTTTTTTGCCGACGAATTTTTGCTGCCACAATGGATTGCCGATTTCGCCGCCCAAGCCCGGAGTCTCGCCTTGGTCGTAGTAAGTGATGCCGTTGATGGTGTTGCCGTCGGGTTGGATGGCGACGAAGCCGTACATGACCGACCACAGACCGTTACCGTGCATAGGCAGGATGATTTGGCTGACTTTGCCGTCATCGCCTTTTACCAAATAAACTTCGGTGTATTTGGCGCGGCTTTTGATGCCTGCCAAATCGTCTTCAGGTTTGATTTGGATGCTTTGCGCGGGGTCTTTGGCGGCAACGCGCGCGCTAAAGTCTTTCGGTGCGTCTTTCACATATTCGCCGGTCGCCAAATCGACCACGCGCTGTTCGATGCGGTCGGCAAAGGTTTTGCTGATATCGGTATTTTTATCCAGCAAACCTGCAACGCTCAGGATATAGCTTTGTTTGTCCTGAACCTTTTGTTTTTCCTGCACCGGTTTCAAGCCTACAACCGCGCCCGCCACGATGACCGAGCAAATCAGGCTGACCGCCAACACCACAATCAGCGTGCCGCTGAAGCTGTCTTTATCGAATTTCTTAGCCATTGCTGCGCGCCTTTCTGCGTTTGATGTTCGCTTGTGCGACGAAATAGTCGAAAATCGGGGCAAACAGGTTGGCAAACAGAATCGCCAACATCATGCCTTCGGGGTAAGCCGGATTGACCACGCGGATTAACACGCACATCACGCCGATTAGCGCGCCGTACCACCATTTGCCGACATTGGTAAAGGAAGCGGAAACAGGGTCAGTTGCCATAAACAGCATACCGATGGCGAAGCCGCCGACGACCAGATGCCAGTACCAAGGCATGCTGAACATCGGGTTGGTGTCTGAACCGATGACGTTAAACAGCGAAGACATGGCAATCATACCGATCATCACACCGGCAATAATGCGCCAAGAAGCGATGCGGGCAAACACGATAAACGCGCCGCCGATTAAAAGCGCCAAAGTGGATACTTCGCCGATAGAACCGGGCAAATTACCGATAAAGGCATCCATCCAAGTGATGGATTTACCGGTAATGGCATTTTGCAGGCCGTCTGCACCGTGTGCCGCCCATTGAGCCAACGCGGTTGCGCCGGAATAGCCGTCAACTGCCGTCCAAACGGTGTCGCCGGTAATATTGGCGGGATAGGCGAAAAACAAGAAGGCACGGCCTGCCA
>JVVZ01000057.1:0-849 GCA_001062585.1 Neisseria meningitidis | reverse complement strand
CAGGGACCTGCGGATTAACAGTCCGTCGCTCTACCGACTGAGCTATCGGGGAATGGGGTGCATTATAGCGTCTGAAAAAAAAGTGTCAATATTATTTTTCAGATGAGGCGTAGTAATATTACAAATAGTTGAATGTTAAAAGTATTTATTTTGTGAATAGTTGTGTTTGAAACCAATAGGGCGCAAATGGCAACAGGCGTGGTTGGCATGTCGGGATGCTATTTTGTCTAATATTTGGCGTTGACAAGTTTGCCGTTGCGGAACTCTTGGTGTTGCATTACTGCGCCGTTATAGGCGTATGTGGTGAGTGAACCATCGCTTGGAGTAGCGAGGAATTGCATCAGTTGGCTGCGGCTTAAGGTATAGGGGTCTGTCCGCTTCCGGCTGTTGTCGCTGTAAAAATCTTGTACGGTATATTGATCGCCTCGTTTGTTTTTCAGTTGACGGTAGTAGCCGCCCTTGACGGCGCTGTTGCTGGGATTGCCGTGTGTATCGAAATAAGTCACGATTTGTTCGTCAATAATATTGATGCCGCCTGTATTGTTTGGGGCGGTTTTATTTTTGTCTAAGGTAATCGGGATGTTGACGGAAGTGCCGAGTCCGACATGGTGTCCGATACCGGTTCCTATGCCTAAACCTATGGACATGCCGGGCGTGCCGGCGGTGCAGGCGCAGAGTGCGGGAGAGAGAAGGATGAGGGGAATTGAGGGTTTCATGGCATTTCCTTGCTATGAGTATGAACCTGATTGCAGACGGTAACGGAAAGGCGTGGTTTTGTATCGGATGGACAATGACATAGTGGATTAAATTTAAATCAGGACAAGGCGACGAAGCCGCAGACAGTACAGA
>JVVZ01000056.1:0-2678 GCA_001062585.1 Neisseria meningitidis | reverse complement strand
GCACCTTAGAGAATCGTTCTCTTTGAGCTAAGGCGAGGCAACGCCGTACTGGTTAAAGTCAATCCACTATATTTTTTCAGACGACGTGTGCCTCAGGAAGGTCGTCTGAAAATATTTAAGTAATATCCTTGCGACGTTTATTACCTTTTATTAGGAAAACTATCGTCCAAGTCAAACTAATCAACAAACTGCCAAAAAATGCAATCTGCAAAAAAGTATAAAAATCTCCAAAGCAATCGCCTTCACAATACCCGCTATTACTTTCTAAAAAAGTAGAAATCCAGCCGATGATATAAAGAATTGCCACAAACTCAGGAATAGCCAACAACCAAATACCCAAGATTTTCAACAATTTTAACAGTATTCTACATCCTCGTTTCTTTCCATTTTAGGCAGCTTTCCATGATTGCTGTTGGGTTGTTGGCGGGGAGAGGGGGGGTGAACCCATTGCCAGATGGGTGCATTTTGCCCATCAATCGGATACCTGCCTTGAATGCCGACATATGAATCCAAATCACGCACGGTAGTTTGCATGGTGCTTTAGCCACTCCGACGGAAGTACCCGCTTTCAATACCACACCGAGGTTGCCGTAAAAGCGTACTTCGACTGAAGCGTAAGCTGAAAGTAACAGGATACATAACATCAAGTTTCACATCATGATTCCTTTAACGGATGATGTCGGGACGGGCAGCAAACCATGCCAACACGCATTCGGCAAGTATCAGCACGCTTAAAACGGATAATGATGCCGACCACGAACCGGAAACATC
Organism: Neisseria meningitidis; assembly: GCA_001062585.1. GTDB lineage: Bacteria > Pseudomonadota > Gammaproteobacteria > Burkholderiales > Neisseriaceae > Neisseria > Neisseria meningitidis_D. The sequence goes on along the minus strand of JVVZ01000056.1, from coordinate 1,907 downwards.
GTAAAGCATACCCATGCCGAGCGGACCAGTGGCGGCAATGGAGTAACCGACGGTTTGCGCCATGCCGGAGAGTGCTGCGGCAGTATGGCTGTCGGACGAACGGAATACAGAAAGCATTAAAGTGGCCGAGAAGCAGCCCGAAGTACCTGCCCCGACTAAGAAAATCCACAGCGGGGCGGTGCCGGCCGGCATCAGCCACAAGCCCAATATACTCGCCAGCATTATCAGGCTTAAGCTAAGATTGAACCACTGCCTGTGATTGATGCGGGCGAACAGAAACGATACCGACAGGCTGCCGGCCAGGGAGCCGATTTGAAACAAGGCGACATAATTGCCTGCGGCGGCGTTTCCTATGCCTTTTTCCATCAGCATCGAAGGCAGGAAATTGACCAGCGAATAAAACAGAAGGGACTGCAAACCCATAAACGCACTGAGGCACCAAGCGGGACGCAGCCGCCATATATTGCCTGTGAGGCCGTCTGAAAGCATATTTTCAGACGGCCTTTCCGCACCCGCACGACGCGCTATGGTCAGCCATACGCATAATGCGACCGTTGCAGGCAGCAGCCATACCGCCAGCGACCATTGCCAACCCATATATTCCGCCAGAGGGACGGAAACCGATGCGGCCAAGGCAGAAGACAGAGCCATCGCCACCGACAGCGTGCCAACCACCAAACCGACTAGGTCGGGAAGGTTGCGTTTTGCCAGCGCGGGCAGCAGCACGTTACCCATAGCGATGGCGGCGGCCAACAGCAGCGTCCCTCCCGCCAGCAGGCTTTCAGACGGCCCCAACGAACGGCAAATCATGCCGATAATCATCAAGGCAAGGGATGCGGCCAATACGCGCTCCATGCCGAAACGCCGCGCCGCTTTCGGTGCGAGGGGCGAAAACAGTGCGAAAGCCAGCATGGGCAGGGCGGCCGTAATACCCATAAACGTACCTGAAGCCCGTAAATCAGCCTGTATCATTCCGATTAAAGGGCCGAGTGCGGCCAAGGGCGCGCGCAGGGTGGTAGCCAGCAGGGCGACGGCGAACAGCAGGCCGAGGGGTAGGATGGCGGCAGGGCGGTTTTTCTGTTTCATACGGTTATAAACGCATTGAGAAAGGGTTCGGCTTCAATCAGGACGGACGACTGATTCGGCATTTTGGCGCATGAGGAAGGCATGTTTTAAATCGCAGGCGATATCAAACTGTTCCGTTTTAAAGCTGTGTATCTATTCCAGTGTAACAGAAAAGGCATGTGTCTGTCGGGTTGGTTTTCAGACGACCTCTGCCCATTTCGGGCGGCATTCTAAAACTTTTTGATAAACCGGACAGCTTTCAATATGCGCACCGGGCAGGTAGCCGGTGCTCATTAAAAATTCGCCGACAATTTCGCCGCCGACAAATTTGAAATGTTTTTTAAACAGCTTCACCCACCCGGCTTTATCGAGCGGATGGTTCGCATCGAGCCAGTGTTTGAACGAGCCGTATTTCTGCTGCAATCTTTTGATTTGTCGGGCGTTGTAAATGGCGGCATTGATTTTCAGGCGGTTGCGGACGATACCTGCGTCGGCAAGCAGGCGTTCGATGTCGGCTTCGTCGAATGCGGCGACAGCGTCGATGTCGAAATCTTTAAATGCAGCCCGAAACGCCTGTTGTTTCTTCAGCATCAACGTCCAGCTCAAACCCGCCTGATTGATTTCCAACACCAGCCGTCCGAACAACTCGTTGTCGTCTGAAATCGGAAAACCGTATTGCTTATCGTGGTAATGCTTGTTCGGATTGTCCGTATCGCTCGGAAGGGCGGCAATAAATTCGCAGTAATTCATGTTTTATCGGTCAAGCGAAACAAAGGTCGTCTGAAACCCTAATAGACGGTATTAATATAACCATTTGATTTTAAAATAAGTGATGTCTGCAT
>JVVZ01000055.1:0-3324 GCA_001062585.1 Neisseria meningitidis | reverse complement strand
ACTGTCTGCGGCTTCGTCGCCTTGTCCTGATTTAAATTTAATCCACTATAAAAAACAGTCGGGTTTTATTTTCAGCCACTCAAAGTCAGAAACACCTTTCAGTCAACCTGAATCAGTTGCGGCGGCTATCTGTTCTCGCCGTATTTATCATGCAGATTTCGGATTTCTTCTTTCAACCATTCATCCCAATCGGGGCGTAAACGGCGGAGCTCTTTATTCCAATACAGACAGTCCCAAGCCATGCTGCGCGAGGCTTCGGTATCGCGCTCGAACATTCGGGCGACAAAAGGTTCGAGCGTTTGCGCGCTTTTGAACATACCGCCGTATTCTCCGTAAGTGCGGCAGGTTTCGGGATGGAGCATTTCCATCAGCGTTTCAATGTCGCTCTGCAACGTAAGCCATGAACCGTTTGACTCGTCCAACCCAAGCACATCGCGCAGCCAATGTCTGATGCTTTCCAAACCTTGAAAACGCGGGTCATGCCACAGCAGGCGCAGGGCGGCAAGCTGACTTTCGGCTTCCGTCCGACCTTGCGGGTTTTCATGATCAAAAAGGAAAACGAGTTCGTACAACGCACGATTGCGCTGCTTTTCCGGCAGCGCAAGTAAGATGTCGCAGACTTGTTCGGGCGTCTGCCAAAGAGGAAGTTTGGAGAGGGTCATGGGCTTGGAGGTCGTCTGAAAGTCAATGAACATGACTAAAGCACTTGATTCATTTGATTTTCGCAATGAAATCGCTTTTGAATCGAAAGCATAAAAATCCGCCCTAGGTCGTCTGAAAACCGATTTCAGACGACCTCTCTGCCTTAAACCATCAACCGCAATATCGGCAGTCCAATATGTCTTTGCGGATGTCGTTCAACAGGAAGGCTGCGGTGTCTTCGTATTCCGCCTGTACGAAGGCGAAGAGTCGGGCGATGATTTTGCCGATGAAGACTTTTTGCAAGGCGCAGGCGTCGGTCAGGGTGCGTTCCTGCAGGAAGCCGCGGATGTCTTCGGGTAAAGTGTAATCGCGGGCAACGGCGGCAAAGCGTGCGTCGGTTTGCAGACGGTCAAGCAGGGTTTGGTTTTTGTCCAATTTAATGCCGGCTTCTTTTTCTTCAGCGGTGGCGCGGACGAACTGGTCGTAAATTTCGGCATAAAGCATATCGTTCGGACCTTCGAAGATGGTGAATGGGCGGATGTCGATAGCGATATTGCTGGCGGTGTGTCCGCGTTCAAAACCCTTCGCGCCCAAGAGTTTTTGCAACATTTGGGCGGCGGCGTAAGTGTATTCCGTGGCGAGGGTTTTGATGATGTTTGCCTCCATCAGCTGATGGGCGACGGGGGCAACGGGCGAAACGCAATGGCAGACGTAGCGGTAAAGAATCTCGGAAACCTGATGGCGGCGTTGGATTTCGCGGCGTTCATAATCGACGAATTTGATGTCGTGGCGGACATATCGGTTCAGGTTGTCAATGATGTATTCCATGATGCCGTGCGTCATGCCGATCAGTTGCAGGCGGCTGCGGATAAAGATGTTTTGGAACGCGCGCAAACCGGCGGCGTCGCTCTGCGAGAGTTTCATGACGGCGGCAGCGGGCATTTCGGCATCAATGCGGTTGACGGCGTAACGGACGGCGCGCAGGCCTTCGGATGCGAGGGCTTCGTAGCGGATGTATTGCTTGGGAACGAGCAACAGGTTGATGACTTTGGAGAGTTTGCCGTTTTTGCGCTCTTTGGCGGCAACGAGGAGGAAGTCGCTCTGCGAGTTGCCCTGCCAATATTTCGCGGCGTTGACGTAAATCGTTTGTTCGTCGATGTATTCGTAGTAGGACTGCATTTCGCGGGCAATCGCCGCGCCGGAGGTTTCGGGTTCGGTAATACCCAAACCGCCGCCCTCGCCTTTGAAAACCATGTCCAAACCTTGCGCGACTTGCGCTTCGTCGCCAAACTCTTGCAGAGGCTGCAACACCAGTGCGCCTTCGATGCCTGTACGCAGGGTAACGGGCACGCCGTAATGCCCCGCAATCCGCAGGACTTCTTGGATTTCAAACTGGCTGCCCTTACGGCCGCCGTGTTTTTTGTCGAGGAAGGGCAACAGCAAACCCGCCTGCTTCAAGGCAAGCCATTTGTCTTCGGGCAGGTATTGCATGAGGTTGAGGTCGTCTGAAAAAATGCGGCGGAATGCGGATTCGATGTGCTTTAAAAAAGCAGCCGTGTCCATAGTTGACGGCTGCGCGCTTGATTCGGTGTGTGTCATCATGATTCTCGGTTAATCGGCAGTTATTAGAGTTTAGAGCTAAATTTCTAGGATTTATACCACAAACCCGTTTAAGCGACAATGATTATCAAGTGTGGACGGATTTTCAGCGTGCAAACACATGATTACGCCGCCCCGATAAACCGATACGGTGCTACCATAGCGCAAAACGCCACCGGAACACTGCCATGTATTCACAACACAGCGAACGCCATTTCAGCAACCGCAACAACTGGCTGCGCGCGAGCGTATTGGGCGCGAACGACGGCCTGATTTCTACCGCCTCACTGCTGACCGGCGTTGCGGCCGCCGCCCCCGATTTCCAAACCCTGCTGCTGACGGGCGTTTCCGCCCTAATTGGCGGCGCAGTCTCGATGGCGGCGGGGGAATATGTTTCCGTATCCAGCCAGTCGGACACGGAAAAAGCCGACTTGCACAAAGAACGCTACGAATTGGAAGCCAATCCTGATGCCGAACTGGCAGAACTGACTGAAATTTACCGCCGCCGCGGTTTGTCCGACGCGCTTGCCGTCGAAGTCGCGCAAGCATTGATGGAACACGACGCGCTCTCCGCCCATGCCCGCGACGAAATCGGCATCACCGAAACCTCCGCCGCCAAGCCCATGCAAGCCGCGCTTGCCTCCGCCGGTTCGTTCTGCGCTGGTGCGATACTGCCGCTGCTGGTCGCGCTGACCACCCCCGCCGCCCTTATCCCTACGCTGGCGGTAACCACTTTATGCGGACTCGCCGCGCTGGGTTACGCCTCCGCTAAACTCGGCGGCGCACCCGTCGCCCCCGCCGTCCTGCGCGTGTGCCTGTGGGGCGTGGCGGCGTTGGTGGTTACGGGTATGATCGGCAAACTGGCGGGCGTAGCGGTTTGAACGGAGGTCGTCTGAAAACTTGTAGCGAAACCCGTCATACCGGTTTTCAGACGACCTTTTTGACAATCAGCGGTTCTCTATGTTTTTATAGAAAACGGCTTATGAAAAAAATCCTCTAAATTCTGTCGTAAGGAATTTAGAGGATTTTTGGTTTTATAGTCAATTAAAATCAAAATAGGACAGTAACGCATCGTCAAATCGG
>JVVZ01000054.1:0-1760 GCA_001062585.1 Neisseria meningitidis | reverse complement strand
GCAGGCCGTTGGCAAGGTGGGCTTCCACTTCGACCAACGGCGCATTCATGCCGCTCAAGGCGCGGCTGTAAACCAAGGCAAGCGACATGTTTCAGACGACCTTATTCGCCGGCTTCGGTTTGCTGTTTGATTTCTTCGACGGCTTCTTCGGCTGCGGCTTCGGCAGCTTCCAAGGCAGACTGCTCAGGCTCTTGCGCGGCTTCGAGTTTTGCCAGACGCTCTTCCAGCTCGACCAATTTGGTGCGGGTCTTAATCAAAACCTGCTGCTGGATGTCGAATTCTTCGCGCGTAACCAAATCCATACGGTTAAACGCGCTGCCGAGCATGGCTTTGACGTTTTTCTCCATGTCTTTGGCGGGGCTGTTGGCGATGGTTTCGCTGATTTTTGCGCTGACTTCTTCAAAGAGTTGTTTGCCGAACATAATCCGTATCCTTTATATCAGAATATATAAAATCCAAGCGTATTGTATAAGGAAAAAGGTCGTCTGAAAACGGGCATTCTGCTGTCGCGCCTTTTCCCTTCCAAACATCGCCCGCGTGTAGCAAATGCCCGCAAAATCACTCAATCTTGCGGGCATTTTTGAAACGGCTTTTGCCGTATGTTTCGATATTCGGCGTATTTTAACGCTCGACGCGGGCATCAAAAATCGGCAGCCACCACGCACCGCCGGTAAAGCCTTTGCACGAGCCGGTGGTGTGTTCCTCGCTGCGGACGAAGCTCTTGCCGTCCCACACCGCCGCACTGCTTGTCCAGCAGTCGCCTATGCCGCGGCCTTTGAAGCTACCGCTGAGGGTGGCTGTTTTCTCGTCGAATCCGCCGTGCCCGCCGTATACCATCGGCGGCAGCACTTGTTCGATTTTGGTCAGCTCTTTATCGGCAATGGCATAGTAGCCGCTGGTTTGATAAGCACCGCCGACACAGATAGCCGAAATCAACACCTGACGTTCGTTGAGCGGATGGACATACAGGCTGCGGTTCCAATTCATTTGCTCTTTATTGTGCAGGGCGTAACAGTAATTATCGTCTCCTTCAGAAACGCGGTTGCTGTTGCGCAGCAGCTTCATGACGGCGCTATGGCGCGGTGTGTCTTGTTCCAGTATATCGCCTGCTGTTTTCGGTACGGCAACGGCGCGGATGACGGGTTTGGGCTGCGGGCTGAGGACTGCCTGACTGCTGTTGCCTTTGCGTATCAGCGCGGAAGGCGTGTTCAGACGACCTTGGAATTCGTCCGCTTTCAACATTGCCGCCGCCGCGCCTTTGTCGGACAAGTGCCATTCATATTTTCCCGCGCGGATGCTGATTTTGCTTTCTTTTTTCAATGCTTCGAGCAAGGCGTTGGTTTGCGCGCTGCTCAATTTGCCTGTGCCTTTTTTGTTCAACGCCAATTTGCCCAGTGATTTGCCGTTCAGCATCAATTCGCTGCGGGCTGCCACACGGGCGAGTTGACGCTCATCGTCGTTAAACGGCAGCAGGGAAACTTCGCCGGCTACGGCGGCGTTCGCCCCCGCTTTTCGGGTAAACAAGATGGAAACCGGCGTTTCTATTTCGTCCGCCTGATATCCGGCAAGACGGCATGTGCCGGTATTGTCGCAAGCGATGTCCCAGTCTTGGTAATTTTGATAAAAGCCTTGAGGCGGAGCGGCCAGTGCGGTGGCGGGCAAAACAGCCAGCAGCCATTTTTTCATGATGTATTCCTTCAGTTTTATTTTATAGTGGATTAAATTTAAATCAGGACAAGGCGACGAAGCCGCAGACAGTA
>JVVZ01000053.1:0-331 GCA_001062585.1 Neisseria meningitidis | reverse complement strand
CGTCAGGATGATACACAAGCAGAGCATTGGTTTCGCAAGGCAGCAGAACAAGGGCATGCCGATGCCCAAAATAGTTTGGGTTTGATGTATGCGGGAGGGCAAGGCGTCCGTCAAGACTATGCACAGGCAGAGCAGTGGTTTCGCAAGGCGGCAGAACAAGGGCATGCCAAAGCCCAATATAATTTAGGTTTGATGTATGCGAGAGGGCAAGGCGTCCGTCAAGACTATGCACAGGCAGAGTATTGGTTTCGCAAGGCTGCAGAACAAGGGCATGCCGAAGCCCAAAATAATTTGGGTGTGATATATGTTCAAGGGCAAGGCGTCCGTCAAG
>JVVZ01000524.1:0-3038 GCA_001062585.1 Neisseria meningitidis | reverse complement strand
TAAATGTCTTGGTGGGAATTTAGGGGATTTTGGGGAATTTTGCAAAGGTCTTAACCCTTTAAAACTTGGGTTCTTTCTGTAAATAAGGTAGTAAATCAGGATCCTGATAGCCCTCATCGATTTTATAACCCTTGCTGACCAACATGGCCTCCTCTTTTTTGCGTTTTGCCAATTCGATGGCTCGGTAGCGTGGCCAGTACTTGGTCAGGTTATTTGCAATATTCTCCCGCTTGGCTGATAACAGTTTTTCATCATTAATACCGTCAAGAAACATAAGATTCATTTGTTCCCGCATACTCATTCTAAGATTGTTAAATTCAATCCGCATCATATACTGTCCCCATTCTTTAAAACTTAATGTTTTATTGATGCGGTCTAAGTCTTCTTGGTCGTGGACGGTTGGATCAAATGAAAGACTCATTTCAACACCATCTAAATAAAAGTTTGCAATAATGGCTCGTTTCATCATAACGGTATACCATGTATTGAAATCAGGAATTGCACCAGGATCGGTAATTTCGCCCAAGCCAAGATTTTCTTCATCTTGGAAATATCTGATTGCATCTTTACCTGTCAGCCGAGGACTGGATAAATAAATATAGCGTTGCCAGCCACTTTCCTGTATCCGCTTCATCAGCTTAACCCATAAATCATAGGCTTCACGATGTCGGATAAGTTCGTCGGTACTGATGCCGCTGTTTAAATCGATACCGACTACCCCCCCCCCGTAGGGCTCTGCCGTACCCATGGCGGTAAACGTATGTGGGATCATCAGGTCATGATCGCCGTGGCGGATAGTGACGGTTCCCAATTGCTTCGACGGCCACTTTAAATCTAAAAATCCGACCAGTTCGCCTGCGGTATGGTAATCCGCAACCGCACCTGCCTGTTTGAAGCTTTCCAGCCCTTCTTTACCTAATTGTAACGTAACTTGCTGTGGCATAATTTTTTCCTTGTTTAAAGCATGAACGGTTAATGAAATTAGAGCAATTAGGATAGTGGCCAACAGAGCTGCCACAACACACTTACTGATTGCCTTGTGGGTCATTCGAATAGCCATCGGTTTTTCCTTTCTTGGTACTGTTTGCCCAAGTAGCGATAATACGCAGATGTCTCTCTATATAGTTTCTTCCAGAGTCGGTACTCATCAATCTATGATATTTATCCGCCACATCCAAAATCCACTCCATCCTACTGTCGTATTTCTCTGCTTTCATGTATTTCGGTGCGTAGGAAAATGGATCTTCTCGAAGATTGTAACGGTCCTTATCTGATTTGCCTATTAATCCATTCATTTCTTCTTCATAGGAACTGTGAAAACGGATAAAGGTTTTAGGTCTTCCCCAGAATCGTTGCGCTTCAGCACCTGAACGCATCCATTTATGATTCCAGCATATATTCTGTAGGATATTTTTCTGCTCTTGTATGGCAATTGCTTTCAGGTGGAGGATTTGTAATTTTAAAGCCTTGCCACTGTATGGTTTTAAACTTTCTATATCTGGTAAATATTTGAAAGCCTCTCGTATTTCATTGGTCAATTTAAAGCCCTTTACACCAGGCAGGGCTGTGGACGCCCAAGGCAAAGCATTGAGGGCTTTTTTTACTGGAGCAACATAATTACTTGCATTACGACTGGTTTTACATTGTTCAAACGAACTCGGACTTAGTGCCCAAGCCCAATGCCATGGCGCAACATCCATAAATAGCCATAAATTTCCTTTGGCAAAAATATGAACGGATTTCGGGGCATCGGGATAATTGAGAATTATTTTATTGCCCTGGTAACCTGTCCGTGTAATCCAAGAATCAAACGTAGCAGCTACAGTTTTTGAGGCAAATGCACCTAACCCCATCCAATAAAAACGCCCTTTTAAGTTGGGGTTGCCTCCTAATTCTTTCTCCATTTCTAGATAAATCCGTGCATAAATTGCCGCAATTCTTCGTGCACGTTGCTCATACCATACTTCAAGACGGTATTGATTATTTCCAGTTTTATTGGAAAGTTTAATATAACTCGTCTGTTGTAAGATAGACCAAAAAGTATTACAGGTACATTTTTCGGAATGACAACTTTTTGGGGTTTGATTGGTTTGTGAGGTACTAAATGTTAAATTAGTCGCCATTTTTATGCATCTCCAAATGGTGGGGTAGAATCAAAATCAGCCCATTGTAATTCAGTTTTTAATTCCTGCTGTTTTTCCGCATGTATTCTATGACTAAGACCTTTAGTAGTCGTAATGCCGGTAATTACCTCATCTTTATTATGGATAATATACGCAATAGAATGCATAGGTTTGCCATCAGGAAATAAAAATTGAAACTGCTCATCGTAACGTTCTACTGCAGGCATACCTTTCATATTTACCCCTGCACTATTCGGCCCCGTCACCTCCATCGGCGCCTTTACCCGCACCAACTTCGGACTCCCAATCTCCACCTCCCCGTTCGCCAGTTTGATATACGCCCCCTTGCAGGTAATCAGAATCTCTTCCTTCGCCGCGATGGTGATTTTGCCCGCGCTGCTGGTCAGCACCGCATCCTTCAACGCATTCAGCTGCAACTCGTCATTCTGTGCCTGCACTTCCACTTTGCCCTGGTTAGCCTGTACCTTGATGCCGCTGCTTTGCGCAAACAGGTTGAGGCTCTCTACAGCATGGGCGGTCAGGCTTTGGCCGGCGCTGATGTCGGTATGGTTGCCGCTGACGAGGTGGATGTTTTCATTGGCAGTGTGCAGTTGGCTTTGTTGGGTTGCGGTAGCGATGCCGGCAGGGGCGGTTTGGATCAAACCGGCCTCTTTCAGGTCTTTGAGGGCGTCTTTCAGACGACCCCTTTGGGTTTCTTCATCGGTGTGGTGGTTGTTGGCGGTTTGGGCGGCTTTGTTCAGGCTTTTGGCGAGGGAGAGTGCCTGTTCAATCTGCGCGATGGCATCGTCCATATCCAGCACTTTGCCGTTGGCGTCTTGGTTTTGTGCGCTGACGAGTATGCCTTTACCCGCCCGTACTGCGCCCCAGCCGTCGGTTCTGAGTTCGAAGCCTTCG
>JVVZ01000523.1:0-22838 GCA_001062585.1 Neisseria meningitidis | reverse complement strand
AGTACGACAAGGCGAGGCAACGCCGTACTGGTTTAAAGTTAATCCACTATAAAAACGCATCCGCAGGCATTTTGCCATATCGGGATTTTTCGTTATCGGACTGTTGCCCGATTGGGCTTAGTCCAACAACGCGTCCACAAACGCGCGCGCGTCAAACGGACGCAAATCGTCTATGCCTTCGCCCACGCCGATGTAGCGGACGGGGACGGGGCGGTCGGAGGCAAGCGCGGCAAGGATGCCGCCTTTTGCCGTGCCGTCGAGTTTGGTCACAATTAGTCCCGTCAGACCCAGCGCATCATCAAAGGCTTTGACTTGGTTGACGGCGTTTTGCCCGATATTGGCATCGAGGACGACGATGATTTCGTGCGGCGCGTCGGGCATCGCTTTTTGCAGCACGCGCTTCACTTTTTTGATTTCTTCCATCAAATGAAGCTGCGTGGGCAGGCGGCCAGCGGTGTCGGCAAGCACGATGTCGATGCCGCGCGCTTTGGCGGCTTGAACGGCATCGAAGCAGACGGCGGCGGAATCACCCGTGGTTTGCGAGATGACGGTTACGTTGTTGCGTTCGCCCCATGCCTGAAGCTGCTCGCGGGCTGCGGCGCGGAAGGTGTCGCCGGCGGCAAGCAGCACGGATTTGCCCTGCGCTTGGAAATATTTGGCGAGTTTGCCGATGGAAGTGGTTTTGCCCGCGCCGTTGATGCCCGCCAACATGATGACGAACGGCTCTTTCGTGTCGGGCAAGACTAGCGGTTTTTCCAAAGGCTTAATCAGGTCGTACAAAGCTTCTTTCAATGCGCCGCGCAACTCGTTGCCGTCTTTCAGCCCCTTGAGGCTGACGCGGTTGCGCACGTCTTTCATCAGGTATTCCGTCGCTTCCATGCCCATGTCGCTGGTAATCAGCACGGTTTCCAGCTCTTCGTACAAGTCTTCGTCGATTTGCCCGCCACCGAACACGCCCGCCAGCGATTTCGCCATTTTGTCGCGCGATTTGGTCAAACCCTGTTTCAAACGCGCCGCCCAGCCGAGTTTGGGTTCGGTTTCGGACGGTTCAGAGGTTTCAGACGACGTGGCGACGGCTGTATTGTCAAAGGCCGGTACGGAATGTTCTTCGGATGCGGCAGGCGCGGCTTCAGCTTGGGTTTCTAAAGTTTCGACGGTTTTTGCGGTTTCAGACGACCCTTCGCTGACCGCTTCATGGACGTGTTCTACCGCTGCGGAAACATTTTCGGCAACGGTTTCGCTGACCGCTTCCACGCGTTCTTCCACTTTTTCGACCGTTTCAGACGACGTTTCGCCGACTGCCTCGCGGACGTGTTCGACCGTTTCGGAAACATGTTCAACCACAGTCTCGCGGATTTCTTCGGCGCGCTCTTTGGCACTTTCTACCGCCGTTTCAACTGCCGCCGTCAGCTCCTCCGCTTTTTCGCCGACATTTTCCTGAACCGTTTCAAGCGTTTGCGAAACGGCAGCTTCAGCGTTCTCTACGGCTTCGGCGGCGGTTTCCTGAATACGGGTTTCTTCTTGAGCGGGCGTTTCCTGTTTTTTCTTGCGGCGGAAGAAGCTGAACATTGAATTTTCCTTTTAATTTTAGAAACTTGAAATAGGGCGTATTGTAGCGTATTTTGCGCGGCAAGGTCGTCTGAAAACGTGATAATCGAATAAGGTTTGCTGACGTGTTCCGCGGATGGAAGTACAATACCCGTCTTCTCGGTTTCCGCTATTCGGGGCGCCGCATCATCCTCAAGAGGAATAAGGTCGTTTTACTCCGTATCGTTTTGATTTTTAAAAGGTAAGCCAAAATGAAAAGAATATTTTTTACCATCCTGTTTTTGTCTACGGCTGCCTATGCCAGCCATACCTATTCATCGGACAATTTGACTTGCACATACCAAGATTTGACCGCCCCAAACAGCCAACCGCAAACAACGGCTTGCAGCAGCCTGGCTTGGGAAAGCGCACAAGTCTATGATGAAAAACGCGGCGGCTATATCGCGGGGAACGGGGAAGAGTACAAATTGAAAAATGGAAAAACGATTGTTTTTTCGTATGAAGCCTTTATGAAAACGAAAGAATCCAACCCGACAGGCGGCAAATGGACTCATTCGACTAAACTGATGAATAACAAGACTTACACCACCTCCGAGCGTACCTTAAAAGGCAAAAGCTGGACCTGCTACCGCTCGGAAAAAGAAGAATTATGCGTAGATGCCCCAAGCCTTTACGCCATCTTATCGGCTGTTAATTAAAGCTCTTCTGCGTTTGGCTTTGCCTAATGTATCGATATGAAAAAAGGTCGTCTGAAACCGGATTTCCGGTTTCAGACGACCTTTTGTTTACCGTTACGCCCTCCAGCATCTATATCCTTTGCCTCACGCTTTTGTTAACCTTTAAAGATTATAGTGGATTAACTTTAAACCAGCACGGCGTTGCCTCGCCTTGCCGTACTGTCTGCGGCTTCGTCGCCTTGTCCTGATTTAAATTTAATCCACTATATATTCGGACGGAGGCTGACAGTTTGCCGATTCCGGATAAACCTGCCCAACCCATTGCCGTTTCCGTGCGGGCGGAAAGTGGAAAAGTCAAACAACAAAACACTATCCCCATACGGCCTTTTTAAAAGAGGTCGTCTGAAAACACGGCATATATTTTCACCGAGCAACAACCTTATCGGGAAATGTGAACTTGCCGAACATCCCGTTTATGTATATGATAACGAACACCGTGCCGGTGTAGCTCAGTCGGTAGAGCAGCGCATTCGTAACGCGAAGGTCGGGGGTTCGATTCCCTTCTCCGGCACCAGATTGGATAAAGAAAGGTCGTCTGAAAACTTGGTTTTTGGGTTTTCAGACGACCTTTTTTATTGGGGAGTTTTTTCAAGGTTGAGGACTAGGAATATGTCTTTTAGTATGGCTAAAACACCATATATTCCGTCTACTCCTTGGGGAAAAATGGCGGAATTTTTGAGAAACATTCTATCCATATGAAATTGCCAATATTCCTCATCATATCTTATATTTGCTATAAACCGCTTATCGCTAAGATTACTGTGTCTAATCAACATTACAGCCATAAGATCGGCGCAATTAAACCTTTTTCTATCCTCTGGCATACTAGGCCAAGACTGAATATTGAATAATTGAGCAATATCTTTGGCATCCATACGTTCTTTATAAATATCATTGATTAAACTCGGATAGAAGCAAAAGATAAATACACCCAAAATAATCAAGAGATTATACTCTATCCTTCTTTCTTTGTTTAGCTCTCCTCTTAAGGTAAGGTATATCTCCAAATGGTGGACGAATCGTTCCGTTTCTCTAAGCGAGATATTGTTTCGTTCCATCATATCGCTAATAAAATATATGTTGTATTCATTATAAATTGAGTCTTTAAATTGATTAAACATAGGGCTACTTCGTATCAATTTATGAAAATAGATAATCGTAACTAAATAATACTTTCTCACAAGATAATTTGTCCCCCCAATTACTTCCGGCAAAGCAAAGCTGTACTTCAAAAATTTATCTAAATATTTTTGCGCATCCACTTCCACCCCATACCGATGATTAATCGCCGCGCGCAGTTGTTTGGTGTTCGTCACCAGCACGACTTTGACGTTTTCGACATCAAAGACATGCTTGATAACCTCCAGCATATCGACGGCGTAATCAGGGCGGCAGCGGTCGAGTTCGTCGATAAACAGGATAATCGGTTTGTCCGTTGCCAATTCTTTCAGGCAGGCTTTGAGCGTTTCCAGATTTTTTTCCGCTTCGATTTGCTCTTTCAATAAGGCTTCGACGGTTGCATCGATGGTATGGCTGGCGATTGTGGCAGCGGCATCGGTTACGGTTTCGGCCAAACTGTTTGCATCTTGGTTGCCATTCATTATCTGTTGGAATTCTTCTACTAAATCGTCTGTATTTTGCTTTAGGACATGACCAACCGCTGCCTTAGCAACGGTTTTCATTACGAATCCTGCGGCTTTCGCGACTTTCTTCGTCATTTCTTTGCGCTGTTCAGACGGCCGCTCGCCAGTATCTTCAGGCGTACAGGCTTTAATGATTTCGGCAAACAATGCCAGCAGAGGCTCTCCGCTGTGGTCTGAACGAAAGGCGTCGATATAGACGGGCTGATAATCGGGATGTTGCTGCTGCATGAGCCGAATCAGTTTTTGGCAAAATTCGGTTTTACCCGTTCCCCAGCCGCCGTCGATGACCATAGGGGAAAGGTCGATGGGCGAGGTAAGCAGCCTGATGATGTTTTCGGCAATAGGCTTACGCTTGAATTCGTCTTGTGTATCGAAAGTGGGGTTTTCTAAAGTTTGGGTTTCCATGCTATCCCTTTGTTTAATCATAAATTCAAATAAGAATACCCGCATCGTCATTCCCGCGCAGGCGGGAATCCAGACCGCAATCATTCAGAAATGTTTAGAGATTACCGTAATTTTAAACTTCTGGATTCCCGCCTGCGCGGGAATGACGGCATAGGTATGTCTTGGTTTAATCATATGGATATGTTCTGATATTTAAAAGGTCGTCTGAAACCTGATTTTCGGTTTCAGACGACCTTTTACTATCTGCGGGTGAGCCTACTTCGCCCCCTTAAACCCGCGCTTCAAATGCACCATCAGCAACGCCACTGCCGCAGGGGTTACGCCGGAAATGCGGCTGGCTTGTCCGACGGTTTCGGGTTTGTGCTGGTTGAGTTTTTGCTGCACTTCTGCCGATAAGCCTTTGACTTTGCTGTAATCGATGTCGTCGGGCAGTTTTAAGGTTTCGATGTCGCGGCGACTGTCGATTTCTTCGTTTTGGCGGTCGATATAGCCTTGGTATTTGACTTGGATTTCTACTTGCTCGATGACTTCGGCAGAGAGGTTTTCAGACGACCTTGCGCCTTCGAGCGTCATCAGTGCGGCGTAGTCGAGGTTCGGGCGGCGCAGGAGGTCGTGCAGGTTGGCTTCGCGGCTGAGTTTTTGTCCGAACACGCGTATTTGTTCGTCTTCGGCGAGTTTTTGCGGCGTGTACCATGTTGTTTTCAAACGTTGGATTTCGCGTTCGATGGCTTCGCGTTTTTCGTTGAACATACGCCATTGCGCTTCGGATACCAAGCCGATTTTGTGGCCGTCTTCGGTCAGGCGCATGTCGGCGTTGTCTTCCCTGAGTTGCAGGCGGTATTCGGCGCGGCTGGTGAACATGCGGTAGGGTTCGTTCACGCCTTTGGTGATGAGGTCGTCCACCAATACGCCGAGATAGGCTTGTTCGCGGCGCAGCAGGAGCGGGTCTTGTTCGCGGACGTACTGCACGGCGTTTGCGCCTGCGAGCAGGCCTTGTGCGGCGGCTTCTTCGTAGCCCGTTGTGCCGTTGATTTGCCCAGCGAAGAAGAGGCCTTGGATGGTTTTGGTTTCGAGGCTGGCTTTGAGGTTGCGCGGGTCGAAGTAGTCGTATTCGATGGCGTAGCCGGGGCGCAGGATATGGGCGTTTTCAAGGCCTTTCATGCTGCGCACGAGCGCGATTTGGATGTCGAACGGCAGGCTGGTGGAAATACCGTTGGGGTAGTATTCGTTGGTGGTCAGGCCTTCGGGTTCGAGGAAAATCTGGTGGCTGTCTTTGTCGGCGAAGCGGTTGATTTTGTCTTCGATAGACGGGCAGTAGCGCGGGCCGACGCCTTCGATTTTGCCGGTAAACATGGGGCTGCGGTCGAAGCCTGAGCGGATAATATCGTGTGTTTTCAAATTGGTATGCGTAATCCAGCAGGACACTTGGCGCGGGTGCATTTCGGCGTTGCCGCGCACGGAGAAGACGGGCACAGGCGTGTCGCCGGGCTGTTCGGTGAGCAGGGAGAAATCAATCGTGCGGCCGTCGATGCGCGGCGGCGTGCCGGTTTTCAGACGGCCTTGCGGCAGGTTCAATTCGCGCAAACGTCCGCCGAGCGATTTGGCGGCGGGGTCGCCGGCGCGGCCGCCTTCGTAGTTTTCCAAACCGATGTGGATTTTGCCGGACAAAAACGTGCCTGCGGTCAGTACGACGGCGCGGGCTTTAAATTCCACGCCCATCGCGGTAATCACGCCGCTGATGCGGTCGCAGTCGAGCGTTACGTCGTCAACCGACTGCTGGAAAAGCTCCAGATTTTCTTGGTTTTCCAGCATTTCGCGGATGGCGGCTTTGTACAGGATGCGGTCCGCCTGCGCGCGCGTGGCTCGAACCGCCGCGCCTTTGCTGGCGTTCAAGCGGCGGAACTGGATGCCGGATTTGTCGGTGGCCAACGCCATCGCGCCGCCGAGTGCGTCGAGTTCACGCACGAGATGGCCTTTGCCGATGCCGCCAATGGAGGGGTTGCACGACATTTGTCCGAGCGTTTCGATGTTGTGTGTGAGCAAAAGCGTCTGCGCGCCCATGCGGGCGGCGGCAAGCGCGGCTTCCGTGCCTGCGTGGCCGCCGCCGACGACGATGACGTCGTAGGTTTTGGGGTAAATCATGTGGGTCATGTGTTTCAACGGGCCTAATGGTTTCAGACGACCTCTTTTCTCTGACGGAGGTCGTCTGAAAATATAATGAATTCAAAAATAAACGTGGGATTGTACGCTTTTTCGGTGGGATTTGACAGGTAGAAAGGCGCTTGCGGGGACAGGGCAGGAAAAAGGTCGTCTGAAAACGGGTGTAGAACGGGTTTCTCTAAAAACCCGAATCTCAAAATTTTCAGACGACCTCGTTTTAACCTGAAACCTACCCCCTCTCCCGTCCGGCGGGAGAGGGCTGGGGAGAGGGTGGCTCTACAGTTGGCACGAATTTGATTTATTACCTAAACCTACAAAGCCACTCCCATCCTAGCCTTCCCCCGCCAGACGGGGGAAGGAACAGATTGCTGTTGCAGCCACCCGTAGCGTTGGCTTTGCCCACGAAATGAAAGCAAATAAGATTATTGTCTGACATGGTTAGACAGCAGGTTTCACGGGCAAAGCCCACGCTACAAATTTGGTTTGTCCCAACCCGCTTGGATTAAACAAAAAGGTCGTCTGAAAACCTCAACATTCGGTTTTCAGACGACCTTTCGCTCAGTTCAACGTAGAAAATCGATCCCAACGCCGTCAGGCATTATTCGTAAACTTTCAACAACTCCACTTCAAACACCAACGTCGCGTTTGGCGGAATCACGCCGCCTGCGCCGCGTGCGCCGTAGCCCATTTCGGCGGGGATGGTCAGCTTGCGTTTGCCGCCTTCCTTCATGCCGCCGAAACCTTCGTCCCAGCCTTGAATGACCTGACCCACGCCCAGCGTAATCGTCAGCGGCTGACGGCGGTCAAGGCTGGAGTCGAATTTGGTGCCGTCTTCCAGCCAACCGGTGTAATGTACGGTAATTTCCTTGCCTTTCACGGCCTCTTTGCCGTGGCCTTCCTGCAAATCTTCAATAATCAAACCGCTCATGTTTTATCCTTTCATAGCGTTTTCAATCAGTTAACAATATCGGCTCTTCGATATTCCGCGCTGAAGGGTATCATAGCTGCCGTTTCCGATAAAGCAAAAGGTCGTCTGAAAACGGATGGATACGTTTTCAGACGACCTTTCAACTTATTGTCAACCGCTTGGCAATCAATTTGAGCCGTTTTGCAACGAGCGGGCATAGGTGTCATTGTAGCCGATGTCGGTGATTTCGCGCACACCTGTGGCAGGTGCGGTGAATTTCACGCGGTCATCATCTTTACGCATATCGTGCGCATCGTGATATTCGACTTGGGTTAAGCCCGGAATGGGATCGGAGTCGTTGGCATGGTTCCATTCGGGAATGCGGCTGTCGGCAAAAGATGCGGCGGCGGCAACGGCGATGAGGGAGGCGAAGAGTGCTTTTTTCATGATACTTTCCTTATGATGTTGAATATAAAAGATGAACTGCGTAGGCGTTCAAGCGATGGAAAGCATTTTATTGATTTCGTTTTGATTGATAAATATCTATTTTGTTGAAAGAATATTTACCAATAAGAAACAATATGCCCTAGCCAGTTTTCAGACGACCTCCGGTCAAAACTTATCCACAATGGTGCAGCGGCGTAGCCCATTCTTGTTTTACGGTTTTATTTTTTTCGTAACGTCGCCATGCTTTTTCGTGGAAATAAAAAACGACGGTGTTGACAAGCGGCTCGACCAGCGCGACTGCGCTTGAGATGCCGATGCTGCCGGTCAAAATATAGGCAACGCCGAACGCGGTGGCGAAATGTAAAATGGCAAAGGTCATGGTTTTAATCATGATGGTTTCCTGATATGGTGATGCCTGTATGATTCGGATAATAACCATTCTCAACTACGCCGTATCTTTTGAATATTTTATTCAAAATTAGTTTATTTAAATAATTATTTTATTTTTGATAGGTGAAATATGAATCCACTGTGCATTGCCGTTCTCGACCGCGACACGCTTGCCGACCGTCCGTTTGACTTTGATTTTCCGCATACTTTAAGCAGCTATGGTTCGACTGAGGCGCATCAGACCGCCGAGCGCATACAGGGCGCGGACATCATCATTACCAACAAAGTCGTGATTTCCGCCGAACACATCGCCGCCAACCCGCAGCTCAAACTGATTGCGCTAGCCGCGACGGGCGTCAACAATGTTGACCTTGCTGCCGCCAAGCAAGCGGGCGTGAGCGTGTGCAACATCCGCGCTTACGGCAATGAATCCGTGGCGGAACACGCGTTTATGATGATGATTACCCTGATGCGCAACCTGCCTGCCTATCAGCGAGACGTTGCAGCAGGCTTGTGGGAAAACTCGCCGTTTTTCTGCCATCTCGGCGCACCGATGCGCGATTTAAACGGTAAAACACTGGCGATTTTCGGTCGCGGCAACATCGGACAGACGCTGGCAACTTATGCACAGGCGTTCAAAATGAAGGTCGTGTTTGTCGAACACAAACACGCCGAAACCGTCCGCGACGGCTACGTTTCCTTTGACGAAGCCGTCCGCACTGCCGACGCGCTGTCGCTGCATTGCCCGCTCACGCCGGAAACGGCAAACATGATAGGCGAAGCCGAGTTGCAACAGATGAAGCCCGGCGCCATCCTCATCAACTGCGGGCGCGGCGGCTTGGTTGATGAAGCCGCTTTGGTTGCGGCGTTGAAATACGGCCAAATCGGCGGGGCAGGTTTTGACGTGTTAACACAAGAGCCGCCGCGCGACGGCAACCCTCTGCTGAAAGCTCGACTGCCCAACCTCATTGTCACGCCACACATTGCATGGGCAAGCCAAGAGGCCGCCAACCGTCTGTTTGACATCCTTGTGGACAACATCAACCGCTTCGTCGCAGGCAATCCGCAGAATCTGGTTTGATGCCGATAACCCTAGTCCTGTTGATAATTTTGTGAACAATTTAAAAGGTCGTCTGAAAATTCTCAGACGACCTTTTATATATTGATATTTTTCAATGAATTAAGTTTAATTTGATTGAATTGGGATGAAGTTCAAATTGTGGATAAGTTGTGAGCAATCCGTGGATTTTATCAAAAACCGATGCTTTCAAACGGCAAAGGTCGTCTGAAACCTGAATCCTGGTTTTCAGACGACCTTTCGCGTATGGATAAGGGTTAATCTTATTTGCCGATGCAGAAGCGCGAGAAAATCACGCCCAGCAAATCGTCGGCGGTAAATTCGCCGGTGATTTCGCTGCACGCGTTTTGGGCGAGGCGCAGGTGTTCGGCGAAAAGCTCGATTTGGTTGTTGTCGCAGAGGGCGGCGTTTTCCAGCTCGGCTTCGGCTTCGTGCAAAGCGTTGAGGTGGCGGCTGCGGGCGAGGAACAGGCTTTCGCTTTCGCCCTGCCAGCCGACTTCCTGCAACAGAGCGTGTTTGAGCAAATCGAGACCCGCGCCGGTTTTGGCGGACAGGCTGATGACGGTGTCCGCGCCGGTTTGCGCGAGGCCGTCTGAACGGACGGCGACGGGTTCGCCGGTCAGGTCGGCTTTGTTGTGGATTTCGATTTTTTTCAAACCTTCGGGCAGGCTGTTCAAAATGGCTTGGGTTTTGGCGTTCACGCCTTCGCGCGGGTCAATCAGAATCAGGGCGACATCGGCTTCGGAGACGGCTTTGCGGCTGCGTTCGATGCCGATTTGTTCGACCACGTCGTCGGTTTCACGCAGGCCGGCGGTGTCGATGATGTGGACGGGCACGCCGTCGAGGGTGATTTGTTCGCGCACGGTGTCGCGGGTGGTGCCGGCGATGTCGGTTACGATGGCGATGTCGTCGCCCGCCAAGGCGTTGAGCAGGCTGGATTTGCCGACGTTGGGCGCGCCGACGAGGACGACGTTCATGCCTTCGCGCAAAATCGCGCCTTGTTCCGCGCTGGCGAGGACGGTTTTCAGACGGCCTTGCAGGGCTTGGAGCTTGCCGCGCGCGTCGGCGGCTTCGAGAAAATCGATGTCTTCTTCGGGAAAGTCCAACGTGGCTTCAACCAGCATCCGTAAAGTAATAAGGTCGTCCACCAGCTCGTGTATGTGTTGGGAAAACGCGCCTTTGAGCGAACGCAATGCCATGCGGGCGGCGGACTTGCTGGAGGCGTCGATGAGGTCGGCGACGCTTTCGGCTTGGGCAAGGTCGAGTTTGTTGTTGAGGAAGGCGCGTTTAGTAAATTCACCCGGCTCTGCCATGCGCGCGCCCAGTTCGAGGCAACGGGAGAGCAGCATGTCCATCACGACAGGGCCGCCGTGTCCCTGCAATTCAATCACGTCTTCACCGGTGAAGCTGGCGGGGGCGGCGAAGTAGAGCATGATGCCGTTGTCTATCGGCTGCCCGTCGCCGCCGAGAAAGTCGGTGTAAAGCGCGGTGCGCGGTTTGGGCGTTTTGCCGCCGCTGAGGGTTTGCGCCAAAGGCAGCAGGTTTTTGCCGGAAAGGCGGATCACGCCGACGCCGCCGCGTCCGGGTGCGGTGGCGATGGCAGCGATGGTGGGTTGGGATGCGGACATGGCTGGCTCGTATCGGAAATTTAATGGACGGTATTATATAGTGATTTCACAATGATAAAGGTCGTCTGAAAACCTTGATGTCGGTTTTCAGACGACCTTTTTAGAAGATTGGTCATGTGGGCGGACTACTTGAACGGTTCAGGTATTTTTAATTTCTGAATCATCCGGCAGCAGGTCGTGTATGGAACAGTTTAAAGCAGAAGACAGTTGATACAGTTTATCGACCGTTATGTTGACCTCCCCCCTTTCTATTCTACCCATATAGCTTCTGTCTATATCGGCAAGTAAGGCTAAGTTTTCTTGGTTGATATTGGACTGTTTGCGGATTTCTCGGATTTTTATACCTATCAAAACACTGATTTTACTCATGAGATTTGTCTTCACAAATCTCAAAATATCCAATTTTGACGCTTATTTATCCACGGATTATAATCCGTATTTTTGAGAAATACCTAATGTGGAGAACGTCAAATGGCAAGTTATATTGAAAGCTCTTTAGGGCGGAGTGAACGTATTGTTTATAAAGCGCAAGTATCGTGGCTGTCCCAATTCGGACGATTGGTATTTGGTGCATTGTTTGCGCTGTTGATAAGAGAGATTCCAATTTTTGGAATAATC
Organism: Neisseria meningitidis; assembly: GCA_001062585.1. GTDB lineage: Bacteria > Pseudomonadota > Gammaproteobacteria > Burkholderiales > Neisseriaceae > Neisseria > Neisseria meningitidis_D. Next base: position 11,277 of record JVVZ01000523.1, on the reverse strand, counting down.
GGTATATTGTTTATTATTGTGGCTGTGCTGAATGTCATGACAACGGAGCTTGCATTGACCAATAAAAGACTGATCGCCAAAGCTGGCTTTATCCGTCGGCAAACAATTGAATTAAATATCGATCGCGCTGAAAGTCTTTCTGTAATCCAAGGTTTTTGGGGCAGGATTTTCAATTATGGCTCCATAGTGATCAGGGGGACGGGTGGCAGTCATGCTCCGATTCCTTATATCGCCCGACCGATGGAGTTCCGTCAACAATTCAATGACTTTATAGATAACGAAAAATCAAATTGAAGTAAAACCGCCTGCCGTTTGAGGCGGGCGGAAACGGTGGTTTTTGTTTTATATAGCAGAATTATAATAAAATATTCATTTCTAGCGATTCGAATATGAAAAGGTCGTCTGAAAACCTTGATATCGGTTTTTAGACGACCTTTCTATCTTTTTCTTCGATGAGCCGGAAGGATTAACGTTTTTTCTTCGCGTTTTTCTTTTCGGCGGCGGCAAGGCGCATGGCGACGAATTCGACCATCAGTTCTTTTTTCGTCCAGAAGAAGTTTTTCATTTTTTCCAGAGAATAGATTTTGCGCACCATCATGGGCAGGCCGGCATGGATGATGGCGGCGACTTCGCCGTTGCGGGTTTCGTCCGCCATGGCGGTTTTGAGGTCGGTCTGGTTGGCGGCGAGGTAGTCGCCGAGTTGTTTTTGAACGCTGGTGCTGATTTCAAATTGCTTAATCATGTTTTCTTTCCGTTTTGTGTTTGTTCCGCGAGGTAGGGCGGCTATTGGTTTTAATTACATGTGCATTTTAACAAATTTTAATTTTATTGCATATCGACTGTGCGAAATTATGACGTGATTTACAATTTTTCGGGCGTAAAACAGACAGTCGTTGACATAAAGAAAACAGCCGCTGCGGTTTGGCGGGTAAAATACGCGTTTTCGAGCGTGAGGTCGTCTGAAAATGTATTTGTGGTTTAAGCTCTTACATGTGTTTTTTGTGATTTCGTGGTTCGCCGGGCTGTTTTACCTGCCGCGTATTTTTGTGAATCTGGCGCAGGTTGAGGTGTCGGAGCAGCCGGTGGAATATGAGCGGCTCTCGGCAATGTCGCGGCGGCTGTATAAGTTTATGTCGCCGTTGGGCTTCGGGACGCTGGTGTGCGGCATTGTGATTCCGTTTGTGACGGGCTGGTGGGGGCAGGGCTGGCTGCATGTGAAGCTGTTGATGGGCCTGCTGCTTTTGGCTTATCAATTTTATTGCGGCGCGCTGCTTCGGGGCTTTGAGGAAAAACGCAATAAGCATTCGCACAAGTGGTACAGGGTGTTTAACGAAGTGCCTGTATTGATGATGGTCGTCGCTTTGTATATGGTGGTGTTCAAGCCGTTTTAAGGTGTGTGCGAAACCTGAAAAACCTGTTTTCAGACGACCTTCTTTTATATTGGAATCAAACAGATGACTATTGAAATCGAACGCCGCTTCCTGTTGAAAAACGATGACTGGAAGCGCGAAGCCTCCGCGCCGCAGGTGTTGCGGCAGGGCTATTTGAGCGTGGAAAAAGAGCGGACTATCCGCGTGCGCATTATTGACGACAAGGCTTGGCTGACTTTGAAAGGCTATATTTCGGATGTCAGCCGCAGCGAGTTTGAATACGAAATTCCTTTGGCGCACGCGCGGCAGATGATGGAGACGATGTGTCCGTTTAAGATGGAAAAACACCGTTATCGGGTGGAATTTAAGGGCTTTGTGTTTGAAATCGACGAGTATTTCGGCGACAACGCGCCTTTGGTGGTGGCGGAGGTCGAGCTGCCTGCGGAAGATACGCCGTTTGAAAAACCGGACTGGCTGGGCGCGGAGATTACGTCGGAAGGAAAATTTACCAATGCGTATTTGAGCAAGCATCCTTATTCGACTTGGTAGGCGGGTTGGGGAATAACGGTACGCCGCTGATACTGGACGCGGATTGTAGCGTGGGCTTTGCCCACGAAAAACGGCTTGGTTGATTGTCTGGTTCGGGATTTGATCGGCAGATTCGCGGGCGAAGCCCACGCTACGGTTGGCTTAATTTAATTCGCTATATCGGCTTGTTTGGGAATCAAAAAGGTCGTCTGAAAACCGGTTTTCAGACGACCTTTTTGATTTTAGATTGTAGCGTCTTTGCCCACGGAAAACGGCTTGGTTGATTGTCCGGTTCGGGATTTGATCGATAGATTCGTGGGCAAAGCCCACGCTACGGCTGGCTTGGTAGGTGGGTTGGGGAATAACGGTACGCCGCTGATACTGGATGCGGATTGTAGCGTGGGCTTTGCCCACGAGGAAACGGCTTGGTTAATTGTCCGAATCAGAATTTGATCGGCAGATTCGCGGGTGAAGCCCACGCTACGGCTGGCTTAATTTAATTCACTGTATCGGCTTGTTTGAGAATCACAAAGGTCGTCTGAAAACTGTTTTTCAGACGACCTTTGTGATTTTATTGATTCATCGCATCGCTGGCGGACGGTTTGACGGCAAACCGCCTGTTTTTTTTATCGGATGCGGGTGTAATGGACGAATGCGTAGTCTGTGCCGTTGGCAGAGGTGTGGGTTTCGCGGGCGGCTTCGCGCCATTCTGACGGCGAAAATTCGGGGAAAAACGCATCGCCTTGGACGTCTAATGCCACTTCGGTAATCCGCAAATCGCTGGCAAGCGGCAGGGCTTGGGCATAGATTTGTGCGCCGCCCATGATGATGACTTCTTCCGCAGCGGCACATAATGCCAAAGCTTCTTCAAGGCTGCCGACGGTTTCCGCGCCTTCTGCCGGATAATCTGCCTGACGGCTGATGACGATATTGCGGCGGCCGGGCAGCGGCTTGCGGGGTAGGGATTCCCAAGTTTTTCGCCCCATTACGACGGGTTTGTCGAGGGTATAGGATTTGAAAAATGCGAAGTCCTCGGGCAAGTGCCAAGGCATGGTGTTGTTGATGCCTATGCAGCGGTCGGGCGCGCAGGCGGCAATCAGGGTGATTTTCGGCATGGGTGGTCTTTTGGTTGAGAAGTAGCTGTATTGTAAACGATATGTAAACGCAGGTGTTTAAAAGGCGGCATAAAAACCATATGGCAATGAATGATAACTATTATTTTAGAATATAGTGTTTAGTTTCAAAATAATGCTCAAAACTATTAATATGTAGACAAAAATTTACATACCGTTTATCATTAAAATAGACCGCTTAGATGGTCCTTTATTTATTTGAGATTTTGCATTGTTTGATGCACAAGGGAGCAGTTTATGGCAGGCTCTTATGCCTTATATCGTTGCGCGGTATTGTCCACGTCGAGTGGCTCTTTGTCGGGCATACTCGATCGGGACAGCCCGATTCAGATTCTGCATCTGAATGTATTTATGGAACAACAAGAGTTCGCTGACGGACTGGAAATCAGCAATGAAGAATATTGCAATTGGCGCCGCGAGCATTGGGACAGCGATGTTTCTACAACACCGCCGTCGTCTGAAGATTTATTGAGGACTTTTCAATATTTGGTCGGTCAGGGTTATCACGAAGCCATTGTGACGACGTTGAGCCACAAATTAAGTGATTCTGCCGATATGGTGCGTCAAGTTGCCGAGCAGGTTCCGCAGTTGAAAGTTCATGTCGTCGATACAGGGACATGCTGCATGCCCGAAGGCTTTTTTGCTTTGGAAGCAGACCGCCTGTTGCGCGAAGGAAAAACGCCGACGGAAATCGTTGCGTACTTGGAAGGTTTAAAAGAACGTTGCAACATCATTTTCGGACTGTCCACAATCAAATCCCTTGTCGGCAGCGGCACGATGGCAAGATTGGGCGCTTCGTTGTGCGACTGGTTGGGGCTGCGCGCCGTATTGCGCTTTTCGCAAGATCAGTTGTGTCGGGTCGAATCCACTTCCGATGACGAAAAAATGTTTGATGCCATCATCGACCAAGTGTTGAAACTGATGCAAGGCAAAACAAGGGAACAGTTTATCCTCGGCGGTCTTTATACGGGCGAACGCGACCGATATCGGATATTTGCGGAACGCTTCTTCAAGCGGACCGGTATCTGCTTGGATGACGGCGTTCCCGTATCGCCGGTGGTGGCGGTGCACGTCGGCATCTGCGGCGTCGGTGTCGGCATGGTCGAAAAACTCGAAGCGGCAGCATAAGGAACGACACTGAATCTGCCTGCATTCCTGATGCTTATTAAGCGGCAATTCAACATCGTGTAAATTAAAAAAGGTCGTCTGAAACCCCGATTCAGGTTTCAGACGACCTTTTTTTGTCTGAGGTAACAGCTTATTGCTGCTTCGCCGCCCATTCCGCAGGCGTGGCGGCAACGGAAATCGACAGCGCGTGCAATTCGTTGCTGGTCAGTTGCGCCTTCAAACCGTCTTTGATCAGACGGTGGCGGGCAAGGCGGGCTTTGCCTTCAAACTCGGAAGAGACGATGACGGCGAAGAAGTGATGTCCGTCGCCTTCGACTTCGACGTGTTCGCAAGCGGCGACGCCTTCAATCAGCGATTTGACTTGTTCTGGGGTAAGCATTTGTATTCCTTGTTTCAAAAACATTGCGGCATTATACAGAATAATGCCGTCTAACATTGCCAACTTGCTGAGGATGGTATCCGAAACATTATTCATTAACATTGAATTAACATAAGATTTACAGAGGTCGTCTGAAACGTTTTCAGACGACCTCTTTTCTTATTTTTGGATTCCGGATACTTAAAAATATCATTTTTTTATTACGGATGAATTCGGGTAAAAGGGTTTTGGCATATAAATTGCTTTCAGATAAAAGATAAAGTTTCACTTTGATTGCAAAATAAAGTTAAGAAAATAGAAGTCATCAAAGATAAGCGGAGAGATAAATAGCCAAAAGGTCGATAAATCAGTTTTGGGAGATTGTTATCTGAGGTATAGATAAATCCTGAAATTTGTTTGAAAGTGACAATATACGTCATATCCGTTGAATAAATTTTGCAATCAAAATATCAGTATCAAATACGATATTTTCATTTTTTGTTATTGGATTGGATGTTTGGAAAGCAGGTTATTCTAGTAATTCAATAATATATTAAATTTATTTGTTTAACATTTTAAATCAGAGAGTCAGCATGAATAAAATCTATCGTGTCGTATGGAACGAAACCACACAGACGTGGAACGCGGTGGCGGAATTCGCCAAAGCGCATGGGAAAACGGCTTCATCAGGCATAGGCGGCATCGTTGCCTCCGTAGGCGTGCGCTTCGCGTTTACCGCCATCATGTCCGGCCTGCTGCTTGCCAGCGGTCAAGTCATGGCCGCAGCAAATAACGGTAAAACCCTTGCCAATAGCAAAGCCGTCACTGCGGCTGCCGAAGGTACCGACTACAACACCTGCTATTTCGATACCACCAGTTACAACGTGGTCTGCGGCGATGATACGACGACTGCGTTAGATTTCATTCCTCAAGACGGCGGACAACCTCCAAAACAAGGTAAATCTGTCTCCATCGGACAAGGAACCCAAACCAGCGGAGAAAGTAACGTCGCCATTGGTCCGAATTCAGCCACTGCCGAAACCGGCTCTATTGCCATCGGTTCTTCCGCCAATGCTGCCAAAAACCAGACTATTGCCATCGGTCAAGGTGCGGCAACGAAAGGTCAGGCTGACATTGCTATCGGTAAAGGTGCGGGTCCCGGCTCCAGTTCTGCAAACGGGCGAAACATCGCTATCGGTGAAAATGCGTTACAAAGCAGCACGAACAGCGATAACGTGATCGCCATCGGTACCAACGCAGGCAGTGGCAGTGACAGTACCCAGTCCATTTATATCGGTAATGGCGCAAACGGTATGGAAACCAAAAACGTCGCTATCGGTAACTTGGCGAAAACCAAAAGCGGCAGTGTCGGTATCGGTGACTCTTCAAATGCACAAGGCAGATCATCTGTTGCCATCGGTACCAGCGCCACTGTTACTGAAGCAGCAGGTAACGGTATTTCCATCGGTTTCAATTCCAATACTTCGGGTATGAGCGCCGTAGCCATCGGTGGTGCGAGTACCGTTGGCAAGGGTGCGAATGCATCAGGTGCAGCCAGCCTTGCGATTATGAGTACTGCCATTGCTACCGGACAACGGGCTATTGCCGTGGGTGAATCGGCTTTAGGTTCAGGCTCTTACGGCATTGCCATCGGTGGTAAAGCGAATGCGTTAGGTGCCTCCTCCATCGCGATTGGCGGCAGTCAGGCGGCGGATAAAGGGCCGACTGCAACCGGCAATTTCTCAACTGCTATCGGTTATGGTGCAAAAGCAGGCAATTCGGATGCTGTCGCCATCGGTTCGACCGCCAATGCCGCCCTGAAAGATACCACTGCCGTCGGTAAAAACAGCACGGCAAACGGTCTGCGCGCGACAGCCTTCGGTGTGGACAGCAATGCAGGTGCTGAAAACGCCTTGGCTGCCGGTCCGCAAACCACCGCTTCTGCCAAAGGCGCGATTGCTGTCGGTTTTGCCACTCAGGCAACCGGTTTGAGCAGCATCGCAGTCGGTAAAGAAGCCATTGCCACTACAGAGACTTCTACTTCACTCGGTCAAAACAGCCAAGCCACCGCCAACAACGCTGTCGCCATCGGTAACAAAGCCGTAGCGGCAGGTACGGGCAATATCGTAGTGGGTACGAACGCAGGCGTGTACGACGCCGCCGTTTCCGCAGGGCGCACAGTCGGCGCGGACACCGTCTATATCGGTGCGGACAGCGGTCGCAATGCCTATACCAACGAACGCCAAATCTCCATCGGTAAAGGTACGGGCAACAACGCTACCGGCGTGGACAACATCGCCCTCGGCTTGCGTTCCGGCGCATTTGTGTCCGGTGCGAACAACGTCGCCATCGGTAGGGAAGCAGGCATGGGTACGGATGCCCAAAAACTGAGCGTCACTTCCACTGTCGCCATCGGTGAAGCTGCAAAAGGCAGCTTCAGCAACACCGTCGCCATTGGTAAAACGGCCTTGGCAGAAAAAGAATCCGCAGTTGCCGTCGGTATGGTTTCCAAAGCCAGCGGCGACAATTCCGTCGCCATCGGTAAGACTGCCAATGCCAGCGCACACGAAACCGTTGCTATCGGTCACGAGACTGTTGCCGGAGCCGTTTCTTCCGTCGCGGTGGGTCAGCGTGCCAACGCATCGGGCAGTGAGGCGGTCGCATTGGGTATCGATTCCAATGCTTCCGGTCGTTTTGCCGTAGCCATCGGTAACATGGCGAAGGTAACCGACAGCAAACTCAACGGCGTCGCCATCGGCAGCAACGCTGTCGCTTCAGACGACTATGCAATGGCGATGGGCCTAGATACCCAAGCGACAGGCAACAGCTCAATCGCCTTCGGTAATACTGCCAAAGCACTCGGCAAAGAAGCTATTGCTTTCGGTCATTTGGCAACTGCTGCAAAAAACAATACCCTCGCACTTGGTGTTTCTGCTAATTCCGCCGAAGTCGGTGCAGTAACTTTGGGTGCATACACCAAAGCTGATGCTGTTACGGGAACTGCATTGGGTTATTCTGCTCATGCCGTCAATGAAAACGATGTCGCTTTGGGCGGCAACAGTTTGACTGAAGCGCACCACAACGGTGACTACACGCTGAATGGCAACTATACCGCTGCCGGAACAAGCTCTTATGGTACGGTTTCCGTCGGTAGCATCAATACCGCTGAAGCAGGTAAGTCTAGCAATGCCTTCACCCGTCAAATTCAAAACGTCTCCGCGGGTGTTATCAGTGCAACCAGCACCGATGCCATCAACGGTAGCCAGCTTTACGCGACCAATTCTTACCTGCTCAACTTGGGTAACAACGTCAAAAACGCCTTGGGCGGCGAAACTGCAATCGACAATGCAGGCAATCTGACCCTGAACAATTTGGGCGGTACAGGCAAAGCCAATGTTCACGACGCTTTGGAAGCGATGAACAACAAAATCGACCAATTAGGCGGCGGCAGCTCCAGCCATTTTTACAGCGTTCAGACGACCTCCAATGCCCGAGGCAATTACAACAATGACGGTGCAACCGGATTGGATGCCCTGGCGGCAGGCGCGGATGCCCAAGCTGCGGGCGATTTTGCCGTAGCCGTCGGTACAGGTGCGCAGGCGGTGATTTCCAACTCTATCGCCATCGGTAAAAACGCCTCCGTTAACGAAGATACCGACTCTGTTGCCGCCGTCAACGGCGCGACCAAAGGTGAAGGTTCCGTCGCCATCGGTGCGAACACCAAAGCCAGCGGCACCAACGCTACTGCCGTCGGTCAAGCATCCAACGCCTACGGTCAAAACTCCTTCGCAGGCGGTCAGTCTTCCAAAGCATTGGGCAAATCCAGCGTAGCGGTCGGTGACGGCGCAATCGCCAACCAAGATTCCGCCACCGCAATCGGCGCATACAGCCAGTCCACGGCGGCAGGTGCGACCGCGTTGGGCTTCAATACCCGCGCAACCGCTTCCGGTACTGTCGCGGCGGGTCGCAACAGCAAAGCCACTTCCAACAATGCTTTGGCATTGGGTAACGAAGCAGACGCACAAAAAGACGACACCATCGCTATCGGCTACAACGCCCAAGCCACGCAAAACCGTGCCGTAGCCTTCGGTAAAAACGCCAAAGCCACCGCAGGCGACACCTTTGCCTTGGGCGATGCGGCAAAAGCCTCTGTCGGCAATGCCATCGCTTTCGGTAAAAACGCCAATGCCGCCCACAAAGACTCTATCGCATTGGGTGCCAATTCTGCGACTGAAGCAGCCGTTCAGACGACCTCTGCCACCGTTGGCGGTCTGACCTTCGGCAACTTCGCAGGCAACGCCCCTGAGTCCACACTCAGCATCGGCACAGCAGGCAAAGAACGTACGATTACCAACGTCGCCGCAGGCCGCATCAGCAACAGCAGCACCGACGCAGTAAACGGCAGCCAGCTTTATGCGACTCAAAACGTCATGAACAACATCGGTACGACCGCAGTCGGCGTATTGGGTGGCAATGCAGCTATTGCGAATGACGGCACTATTAAGATGACTAACATCGGCGGTACGGGTGAGAGCACTATTCATGATGCCATTGCTTCTATCCACAACGCTTCCTACAAATCGTTCAAGCTGAATACGGCTAAAACCAACAATACCAATGGTGTTGCTGAAAACTATTCTTTGGAAGAAATTACCAATGGTGCGACCATTACGTTGGAAGCAGGTCAAAATATCCGTTTGAGCCAAAATAAAGGCGCAGTCAGCATCAATACAGTCGATGCTCCGACTTTTGCCGGTAAGATTACGGCAAATGGCGGCTTGGATATGGCAAACAACAAGATTATCAATGTTGCCAAAGGTAGCGATCCGTCTGATGCAGTGAATTTTGAGCAGTTATCGGATGCAATTAAAAACGTCCATGTAACTACATTGACTACGGTTAGTAATTCAACACCGTTCTCTTATGTTGGTTCCAACGGCAAAATGTTGAGACGTGAAGTCACCGTTGATCCGCTGACGCAAACACGCACCGTTAAGTTTGTCGATGTAGAGGATAACACTGACTATACAGGCAATGACGTAACCATTGCCGCATTGAATCCGACCGACCCTCAAACCTCGACTCCGACGACTATCGGTAACGTTAAAGATGGTCAGAAGCAAAACGATGCGGTAAACGTATCCCAGCTGGACAAAGTTGCCAAAGCACTTGGCACACAGGTTAATCCTGCTGACGGCTCTATTACTGCACCGAATTACACAGTTATTTCCGGCAATCCGGATAGTAGCAGCGTAGCGACTTACCATACCGTCGGAGAAGCATTAAGTGCGTTAAGCGATGCAGTACGCACTCCTCTGACGTTTGCCGCTGATGCCGGTACGCCCTCAACTCGACGTTTGGGCAGCACTGTCACCGTTAAAGGCGGTGAGGCAGATGAAGCTAAACTGTCCGCTAACAACATCGGCGTGGTTTCAGACGACACGACCGGCACGCTCAACGTCAAACTGGCGAAAGAGCTGAAAGGTCTGACCTCGTCTGAATTCATCGACGCAGCAGGCGGCAAAACCATCGTTTCTGCAGACGGTGTGACCGTCGGTACAGCGGCAAACCCTGTCAAACTGACGACCGAAGGTCTGTCTAACGGCGGTAAGAAAGCAACCGACATCGCTGCCGGTGTGAACAATACCGATGCCGTCAACGTCAGCCAGCTCACTCCGTTGGCAACCGCATTGGGCGCAACCGTCAATCCGACTACCGGCGCGGTTGAAGTACCGAATCTGGTGGTAACCAAAACCGACGGCACGCAGGCCGCACCTGTCAACACCGTACAAGGCGCGTTGGACAACATCGGTACCGAGCTGCAAAAAGGCCTGACTTTCGGCGGCGACAACGCAGACAAGAATTTCGAGCGCAAACTCGGCAACCAAGTCTTGGTTAAAGGCGGTGCGGATGCGGCGAAACTGTCCGACAACAACATCGGCGTGGTTTCAGACGACCTTAACGGTACGCTCAACGTCAAACTTGCCAAAGATTTGCAAGGTTTGAACAGCGCGCGGTTCGATACCGACGGCAGCTCCACGACCATCAATGGCGGCAACGTTACCTTGGTTGGAAAAGACGGTGAAGTCAACGCTTCGACAGCCGAAGGCAATACTTTGACCGACAAGGCAGGCAATACCACCAAATCCGTCGCGGGCAATATCGAGCTGACCGAAGCGAGCGGCAATACCAACTTGCTGAACGCAAAAGGCATCGAATTGAGCAATACCGACGGCGGCCACAGCGCGTTCAAAGCCGACGGCAGCAGCATTTCCGACAAAGACGGCAACAAAGTCGACACTACGGCAACCGGCATCACCCTGACGCCGGTACCAAACAGCGGCAAACAAGCTGTCAGCCTGACCAAAGACGGTTTGGACAACGGCGGCAATAAAATCGCCAACGTCGCCGCAGGCGAGGCAGATACCGACGCCGTCAACGTTGCTCAGTTGAAAGCCAATTCAGGTCGTGTGGAAAGCGGCGACGACAACATCGTCGTCGAAACCGACAAAACAGGCGGTTCTAACGTTTACAAAGTTTCTACCGCTAAAGACCTGAAGGCTGACAGCCTGACCGCAGGCGAGACCGTTGTGAACAACAGCGGCGTAACCGTCGGCGACAAAGTGGCGCTGGGCAAAGACGGTCTGAAAGCAGGCGATGTGAATATCACTGCCGACGGCATCGACGCTGGCAACAAAGCCATCAGCAACGTAGCCAAAGGTACGGCAGCCACCGACGCCGTCAATGTCGCCCAGTTGAA
>JVVZ01000522.1:0-5929 GCA_001062585.1 Neisseria meningitidis | reverse complement strand
GACAGTACAGATAGTACGACAAGACGAGGCAACGCCGTACTGGTTTAAAGTTAATCCACTATAAGTCAGCCATAGCAAGAAGGCAAGGAACGGCAATGACGAGTTTCAAGTAAAGGTATGAATAAAATATAAGGTAAAAGTAAAAGCCCCCGACATCTGTCAGGGGCTTAGAATAGGTGTTTGGCAGTGACCTACTTTCGCATGGAAGAACCACACTATCATCGGCGCTGAGTCGTTTCACGGTCCTGTTCGGGATGGGAAGGCGTGGGACCAACTCGCTATGGCCGCCAAACTTAAACTGTACAAATCGGCAAAGCCTTAATCAATATATTTGGTGATGACTGAATCAGTCAGTAAGCTTTTTATTTGAAGTTCTTCAAATGATAGAGTCAAGCCTCACGAGCAATTAGTATGGGTTAGCTTCACGCGTTACCGCGCTTCCACACCCCACCTATCAACGTCCTGGTCTCGAACGACTCTTTAGTGCGGTTAAACCGCAAGGGAAGTCTCATCTTCAGGCGAGTTTCGCGCTTAGATGCTTTCAGCGCTTATCTCTTCCGAACTTAGCTACCCGGCTATGCAACTGGCGTTACAACCGGTACACCAGAGGTTCGTCCACTCCGGTCCTCTCGTACTAGGAGCAGCCCCCGTCAAACTTCCAACGCCCACTGCAGATAGGGACCAAACTGTCTCACGACGTTTTAAACCCAGCTCACGTACCACTTTAAATGGCGAACAGCCATACCCTTGGGACCGACTACAGCCCCAGGATGTGATGAGCCGACATCGAGGTGCCAAACTCCGCCGTCGATATGAACTCTTGGGCGGAATCAGCCTGTTATCCCCGGAGTACCTTTTATCCGTTGAGCGATGGCCCTTCCATACAGAACCACCGGATCACTATGTCCTGCTTTCGCACCTGCTCGACTTGTCGGTCTCGCAGTTAAGCTACCTTTTGCCATTGCACTATCAGTCCGATTTCCGACCGGACCTAGGTAACCTTCGAACTCCTCCGTTACTCTTTGGGAGGAGACCGCCCCAGTCAAACTGCCTACCATGCACGGTCCCCGACCCGGATTACGGGTCTGGGTTAGAACCTCAAAGACACCAGGGTGGTATTTCAAGGACGGCTCCACAGAGACTGGCGTCTCTGCTTCTAAGCCTCCCACCTATCCTACACAAGTGACTTCAAAGTCCAATGCAAAGCTACAGTAAAGGTTCACGGGGTCTTTCCGTCTAGCAGCGGGTAGATTGCATCTTCACAACCACTTCAACTTCGCTGAGTCTCGGGAGGAGACAGTGTGGCCATCGTTACGCCATTCGTGCGGGTCGGAACTTACCCGACAAGGAATTTCGCTACCTTAGGACCGTTATAGTTACGGCCGCCGTTTACTGGGGCTTCGATCCGATGCTCTCACATCTTCAATTAACCTTCCAGCACCGGGCAGGCGTCACACCCTATACGTCCACTTTCGTGTTAGCAGAGTGCTGTGTTTTTAATAAACAGTCGCAGCCACCTATTCTCTGCGACCCTCCGAGGCTTACGGAGCAAGTCCTTAACCTTAGAGGGCATACCTTCTCCCGAAGTTACGGTATCAATTTGCCGAGTTCCTTCTCCCGAGTTCTCTCAAGCGCCTTAGAATTCTCATCCTGCCCACCTGTGTCGGTTTGCGGTACGGTTCGATTCAAACTGAAGCTTAGTGGCTTTTCCTGGAAGCGTGGTATCGGTTACTTCATGTCCGTAGACACTCGTCGTCACTTCTCGGTGTTAAGAAGACCCGGATTTGCCTAAGTCTTCCACCTACCGGCTTAAACAAGCTATTCCAACAGCTTGCTAACCTAACCTTCTCCGTCCCCACATCGCATTTGAATCAAGTACAGGAATATTAACCTGTTTCCCATCGACTACGCATTTCTGCCTCGCCTTAGGGGCCGACTCACCCTACGCCGATGAACGTTGCGTAGGAAACCTTGGGCTTTCGGCGAGCGGGCTTTTCACCCGCTTTATCGCTACTCATGTCAACATTCGCACTTCTGATACCTCCAGCACACTTTACAATGCACCTTCATCGGCCTACAGAACGCTCCCCTACCATGCCAGTAAACTGGCATCCGCAGCTTCGGTTATAGATTTGAGCCCCGTTACATCTTCCGCGCAGGACGACTCGACCAGTGAGCTATTACGCTTTCTTTAAATGATGGCTGCTTCTAAGCCAACATCCTGGCTGTCTGGGCCTTCCCACTTCGTTTACCACTTAATCTATCATTTGGGACCTTAGCTGGCGGTCTGGGTTGTTTCCCTCTTGACAACGGACGTTAGCACCCGCTGTCTGTCTCCCGAGGAACCACTTGATGGTATTCTTAGTTTGCCATGGGTTGGTAAGTTGCAATAACCCCCTAGCCATAACAGTGCTTTACCCCCATCAGTGTCTTGCTCGAGGCACTACCTAAATAGTTTTCGGGGAGAACCAGCTATCTCCGAGTTTGTTTAGCCTTTCACCCCTATCCACAGCTCATCCCCGCATTTTGCAACATGCGTGGGTTCGGTCCTCCAGTACCTGTTACGGCACCTTCAACCTGGCCATGGATAGATCACTCGGTTTCGGGTCTACACCCAGCAACTCTTCGCCCTATTAAGACTCGGTTTCCCTACGCCTCCCCTATTCGGTTAAGCTCGCTACTGAATGTAAGTCGTTGACCCATTATACAAAAGGTACGCAGTCACACCACAAGGGTGCTCCCACTGTTTGTATGCATCAGGTTTCAGGTTCTATTTCACTCCCCTCCCGGGGTTCTTTTCGCCTTTCCCTCACGGTACTGGTTCACTATCGGTCGATGATGAGTATTTAGCCTTGGAGGATGGTCCCCCCATATTCAGACAGGATTTCACGTGTCCCGCCCTACTTTTCGTACGCTTAGTACCACCGTTGAGATTTCGAATACGGGACTATCACCCACTATGGTCAAGCTTCCCAGCTTGTTCTTCTATCTCGACAGTTATTACGTACAGGCTCCTCCGCGTTCGCTCGCCACTACTTGCGGAATCTCGGTTGATTTCTTTTCCTCCGGGTACTTAGATGGTTCAGTTCTCCGGGTTCGCTTCTCTAAGTCTATGTATTCAACTTAGGATACTGCACAGAATGCAGTGGGTTTCCCCATTCGGACATCGCGGGATCATAGCTTTATTGCCAGCTCCCCCACGCTTTTCGCAGGCTTACACGTCCTTCATCGCCTATCATCGCCAAGGCATCCACCTGATGCACTTATTCACTTGACTCTATCATTTCAAGAACTTCTCTGACTTTGCCTGACATTCCGTTGACTAGAACATCAAACTTGAATTTCCTACTCTGATAAAGCTTACTGCTTGTTGTGTCTTAATCCCGCCTTTTGTCTTTCGGGATTAAGTCGATACAATCATCACCCAAATACTGTACCTGTTTTTCTTTTCCTGTTCAGGAGACAACTGACCGTTTGCAATCGGTCAATCATCAAAAACAGACACATTGTCTTTGTTTGTTGATTTCGGCTTTCCAATTTGTTAAAGATCAATGCGTTCAATATTGCTATTTACTTCGCAAATCAAAATGAGCTGATTATTATAGCAGCCTTTCTTTTTCCGTCAAACTGATTCGTCAGCAGACTTCTCTATTAGAAAAAAAGAAAGCAGTTATACTGCCTTTTAACTCGCTTTGATTTGGAAAGTATTGGTGGAGGCAAACGGGATCGAACCGATGACCCCCTGCTTGCAAAGCAGGTGCTCTACCAACTGAGCTATGCCCCCGTTCTTGGTGGGTCTGGGAGGACTTGAACCTCCGACCCCACGCTTATCAAGCGTGTGCTCTAACCAGCTGAGCTACAAACCCGGATTCTCTTCTTAAGCGAACCTTGTCTTCACTCAAGCATTTTTCCGCATCTTCTACAGTTTACCGATAAGTGTGAATGCGACAACCTCTTCTTTCTCTAGAAAGGAGGTGATCCAGCCGCAGGTTCCCCTACGGCTACCTTGTTACGACTTCACCCCAGTCATGAAGCATACCGTGGTAAGCGGGCTCCTTGCGGTTACCCTACCTACTTCTGGTATCCCCCACTCCCATGGTGTGACGGGCGGTGTGTACAAGACCCGGGAACGTATTCACCGCAGTATGCTGACCTGCGATTACTAGCGATTCCGACTTCATGCACTCGAGTTGCAGAGTGCAATCCGGACTACGATCGGTTTTGTGAGATTGGCTCCACCTCGCGGCTTGGCTACCCTCTGTACCGACCATTGTATGACGTGTGAAGCCCTGGTCATAAGGGCCATGAGGACTTGACGTCATCCCCACCTTCCTCCGGCTTGTCACCGGCAGTCTCATTAGAGTGCCCAACTTAATGATGGCAACTAATGACAAGGGTTGCGCTCGTTGCGGGACTTAACCCAACATCTCACGACACGAGCTGACGACAGCCATGCAGCACCTGTGTTACGGCTCCCGAAGGCACCCCTCCGTCTCTGGAGGGTTCCGTACATGTCAAGACCAGGTAAGGTTCTTCGCGTTGCATCGAATTAATCCACATCATCCACCGCTTGTGCGGGTCCCCGTCAATTCCTTTGAGTTTTAATCTTGCGACCGTACTCCCCAGGCGGTCGATTTCACGCGTTAGCTTCGCTACTAAGCAGTCATGCTGCCCAACAGCTAATCGACATCGTTTAGGGCGTGGACTACCAGGGTATCTAATCCTGTTTGCTACCCACGCTTTCGGGCATGAACGTCAGTGTTATCCCAGGAGGCTGCCTTCGCCATCGGTATTCCTCCACATCTCTACGCATTTCACTGCTACACGTGGAATTCTACCTCCCTCTGACACACTCTAGTCACCCAGTTCAGAACGCAGTTCCCAGGTTGAGCCCGGGGATTTCACATCCTGCTTAAGTAACCGTCTGCGCCCGCTTTACGCCCAGTAATTCCGATTAACGCTCGCACCCTACGTATTACCGCGGCTGCTGGCACGTAGTTAGCCGGTGCTTATTCTTCAGGTACCGTCATCAGACAGGGGTATTAACCCCGCCCTTTTCTTCCCTGACAAAAGTCCTTTACAACCCGAAGGCCTTCTTCAGACACGCGGCATGGCTGGATCAGGCTTGCGCCCATTGTCCAAAATTCCCCACTGCTGCCTCCCGTAGGAGTCTGGGCCGTGTCTCAGTCCCAGTGTGGCGGATCATCCTCTCAGACCCGCTACTGATCGTCGCCTTGGTAGGCCTTTACCCCACCAACTAGCTAATCAGATATCGGCCGCTCAAACAGCGCAAGGCCAAATGGTCCCCTGCTTTCTTCCTCAGAATATATGCGGTATTAGCTAATCTTTCGATTAGTTATCCCCCACTGCTCGGTACGTTCCGATATGTTACTCACCCGTTCGCCACTCGCCACCCAAGAAGCAAGCTTCTCTGTGCTGCCGTCCGACTTGCATGTGTAAAGCATGCCGCCAGCGTTCAATCTGAGCCAGGATCAAACTCTTATGTTCAATCTCTAACTTTTTAACTTCTGGTCTGCTTCAAAGAAACCAACAGGACAATGTCTAAAACATCATCTTGTCTGTCTTTCAAACAGTGTGAGGCTGTCGCACTCACACTTATCGGTAATCTGTTTTGTTAAAGAGCAAAAACGAATTATAAAGCATTTCATCTCGTTGTCAATCAAAACTTTTCTCAAAACCTCGAAAAATCAGACCAACTGTGATATACTTACCTGTTCGTTCAGTCACCGCCGAAGCAGCGAAGAACCGAACTATACCCCTACACTCAAAAACCGTCAACTCCTAAACCGCAAAAAATTCCACAAAACTAAACAACAAACTGAAATACAAAGACTTTTATTTCAAAATATTCTCAAACCAAACTCAATCAACAGCAAAGGTCGTCTGAAATCCCTTTCAGACGACCTTT
>JVVZ01000521.1:0-3370 GCA_001062585.1 Neisseria meningitidis | reverse complement strand
AAAGCCGACATCGCCAAAGGCGTCGCGGCGAAAGACGCGGTGGACAACAAAGGCCTGACCTTTGCCACCGACAACGGCACGACCGGTGCGAAGAAACTGGGCGACAGCCTGAGCGTCAAAGGCGACGGCAACATCCTGACCCGCGCCGACGAAAACGGCATCGGCTTCTCGCTGGCCGACAAGATTACCGTCGGCAAAGCAGGCAACGGCAACAAACCGCTCGTAATCGACGGTACCGCCGGTCTGATTTCCGGTCTGAGCAACACCACCCTGGGCGGTGCGGACTTTGCCACTAAAGGCCAAGCCGCAAGCGAAGAGCAGTTGAACGCAGCCCAAGCCAACCTGGCGAACCTGCTCGGCGGTAACGCAGCCAACAACAAAGGCAACGTCACCACCACCGACATCGGCGGCACCGGCAAAGACAACGTCCACGACGCCATTGCCGCAGTCAAAGAAACTGCCGACAAAGGCTGGAACCTGAACGCCAACGACGAAACCTCGTCTGAAAAAATCGGCGCAGGCGACACCGTGACCTTCAAAGAAGGCAAAAACGTCAAAGTCAGCCGCAACGGTAAGAACATCACTGTAGCGACTTCAGACGACGTCTCCTTCGACAAAGTAACTGTTGGCGATAGCGTTCTGACCGACAACGGACTGACTGTGGGCAACGGCAAAGCAGGCAAACCTGTCAGCCTGACCAAAGACGGTCTGAACAACGGCGGCAACAAAGTGTCCGACATCGCCGCAGGCGAAGCCGACACCGACGCAGTGAACGTTGCACAGCTCAAAGCAGCCGCAGCGAAAGCCACATCCAAAGTGGACAGCGGTAACGACAACATCGTCGTCACACCTGAGCAAAATGCCGACGGCAGCACCACTTACAAAGTGGCGACCGCACCTAACCTCAAAGCCGACAGCTTCACCGCAGGCGATACCGTTGTGAACAACGACGGCGTTAAAGTCGGCGACAAGGTGGCTCTGGGTAAAGACGGTCTGAAAGCAGGCGATGTCAACATCACCGCCGACGGCATCAATGCCGGCAACAAAGCCATCAGTAATGTTGCCGCCGGTGTGAAAGACACCGATGCCGCCAACGTCGGACAGCTGAATCGTCTGACCGCCGCTGCTAAGACTGAAGTTGAAGCCGGTACCAACATCGCCAGCGTGACCAGCAAACAAGGTGCGAACGGTCAAACCGTTTACACCGTCAACGCAGACGGCGCGAGCGTTTCCGCAGGTTCCGACAACATCGTCGTGACCAAAGGCAACAAAGACGCCAACAACGTGACCGACTACGCCGTCGACCTGTCTAAAGCCGTCAAAGCCGACATCGCCAAAGGCGTCGCGGCGAAAGACGCGGTGGACAACAAAGGCATCAGCTTCGCAGGCGACAGCGGTACGACCGTTGCCAACAAACTGGGCGATACCGTGGCCGTTAAAGGTGATGCCAACATCACCACCACCGCAGGCGCGAACGGCATTCAGGTCGGCCTCAACAAAGACCTG
Source organism: Neisseria meningitidis (assembly GCA_001062585.1). Taxonomy (GTDB): domain Bacteria; phylum Pseudomonadota; class Gammaproteobacteria; order Burkholderiales; family Neisseriaceae; genus Neisseria; species Neisseria meningitidis_D. The sequence continues at coordinate 1,864 of JVVZ01000521.1, read as the reverse complement.
AAAGTAGACAGCGTCAAAGCAGGCGATACTGTTGTGAACAACAACGGCGTCAACGTCGGCGACAAAGTCGCGCTGGGTAAAGACGGTCTGAAAGCAGGCGATGTCAACATCACTGCCGACGGTATCAATGCAGGCGGTAAGAAAGTGACCGGCGTCGCCGCAGGCACCGTTGCCGCAGGCAGCACCGATGCCGTCAACGGCGGACAACTGCACCAGGTTTACGAACTGATCGGCAGCAACGGCGGCAACGTCAACACCGCACCGCCGTCAGTCGAAGCAGACGGCAAAGCAGGCTTGGGTAATATCAAAAACATTACCCTGGTGGACAACAGCAACAATCCGAACGTGACCAACGTCACGAACGAGACCAAGATTGCCCAGTCCAACGGTTACAGCCTCGTGACCTACAACGTCGAAGACCAAGGCATGTACGTGACCAACAACGTCATCGAAGCCGTAGGCCGTATGAACGAACAAGGCATCAAGTTCTTCCATACCAACGACGGCGAAGTGAACCCCGACGTACAGGCACGCAACAGCGAAGACTCCAGCGCGAGCGGCGCATACGCCACGGCGGTCGGCTTCCAAGCCGCCTCCAAAGGCACCAACGCCATCGCCATCGGTAAAGGCGCCAAAGCCAATGCCGAGAACACCATCGCCATCGGTACCGGCAACATCGTCAGCGGCAAAAACTCCGGCGCCATCGGTGACCCGACCGTAGTAAGCGGCAACAGCTCTTACTCCATCGGTAACAACAACAACGTATCCGCCGACAACGCCTACGCACTGGGCAGCAACATCAAAGCCACGGTCAACGACTCCGTCTACCTCGGCGACCGCGCCCAAACCCAAGGCATCCATACGGCTGATGCGGCCAAAGGCGAAGCCTACACCTACGGCGGCCTGAACGACAAAGCCGTGGCAGGCAAAGCAGGTTCGGCTGCCGCCGCGAACAAAGTCGCCGGTGTTGTTACCGTCGGCAACGGTACGGACGAGACCCGTCAGGTACAAGGTGTGGCGGCAGGCGTGGTATCGGCAGATTCGACCGATGCGATCAACGGCAGCCAGTTGTATTACACCAACCAGGCGATTGCCAACGTAGCGACACAAGCGACAGCAGCGAAAACCGAAGTTACCGCAGGTAAGAACGTCGTCGTTAACCAAACGACCGGCAACAGCGGTCAGACCGTGTATAACGTTGCTACTGCCGATAAACTTGATGTAACCAGCGTAACCGCAGGCGGTGTAACCGTTAACGCGCAAGGTGTCAGCATCGCTGCACCGACCGCCCATAATCCGGCGAATACCGTCAGCCTCAGCCCGATTGGTCTGAACAACGGCGGACAACGCATCACCAACGTCGCCCCGGCGAAAGAAGGTACCGATGCGGTCAACCTGAACCAGCTCGCCAGCGTGGGTAACGCCCTGCAAAACAACATCGAACGCGTCGGCAAAAAAGCCTACGCAGGTGTAGCGGGTGCGATTGCACAAGGCTCGATTCCGCAAGTAACCCGTCCGGGTGCAACCGGTATCGGCGTGGGTAGCGGCTACTACGGTGGTCAATCCGCCATGGCAATCGGCGTGTCTGCGATGAGCGACGGCGGTAACTGGGTTGTTAAAGGCAACTTCTCTGCCAACACAGACGGTCACGTCGGTGTCGGGGCAGGTGCGTTGTACCAGTGGTAAGCTAACGGCTCTTAGCTGAAGTAAAGCAAAGGTCGTCTGAAATCCAAAACAGGGTTTCAGACGACCTTTTTATATGAACGAAGGGAGGGTGAAGAAATCAATTGCGAATAGAGCGGATTCGTATATTGAGACCTTTGCAAAATTCCCCAAAATCCCCTAAATTCCCACCAAGACATTT
>JVVZ01000520.1:0-28741 GCA_001062585.1 Neisseria meningitidis | reverse complement strand
TGATTTGAGTTTTGGTATTTTTGCCCGACGGGGTGAAAAATACAGTTGCTACGCCAAGCTTATTAAGTGCAGCCTATATGGATGCGTGAAAACAATATCCATGCCATTTGAACGCTGCCGCCTGATGATGCGGATTATTTCCGGTGCTCCAAAGGAGTAACTATAATGTTTGATTATCTGAATAAAACTCTAGATTCGAATTTCAGAAAAATTAAAATAAAAAAAGATAAGCCTATCGTGGCTTTAATCAGTCAAAACTTCCTAAAAACAATAAATTGCAACAATTTATTTGAATCGATTAAACAATATCCTTTATTTTGGATAATTCTTATCGGAGAGAATTCTAGTCTTTTAGAAGATGAATTTGATAATCTTTTGGAGCAGGAATCTATCAAAAATAACAATATGTTAAATGTGGTAACAACTAATTTTCAATTTAGTGATTTAACAATAACGGATATAGAAGATATTGCTTATGAATTTTTATTTGTGCCCTGTCCGAATGGTAACTGCCAATATTTATCATTTTTAGACTTAAATCATACTACTGACAGGAAAATTTTTGATTTCATTGAAACACAGCTTAATAATAAAACAACGTAGTGGTCATAATATTTGCTTCATGATAAAAGTTATAAAACAGTTTGCACTTTGAAAGGAAGTAACCCCATGTCTAAAAAAATCAAAGCAGATTCTGAGCTTATCAAGGAATGCTACAAATGGGTCAAACACCAGTTTTTTACCCAATATGCTGCAAAACATTACGCCAAAGCAGAATTTTGTGTTGTTCAAACCAAGCTAACTGAAAGTAAAATCGGTGGATTGCCCTATCTACCCAAAGGTGATGTGGCACCGAAAAATGTAGACGGCGAAACCTTGCGTTTACTTGCTCAAATCAACTGCACTGACCTAAAAGGTCTAGAACACTTTCCTTCAACAGGCATACTGCAATTTTTCATCTTAGACAACTGGGAATTCGGTATAGAAAACGGTCGAGACGGCTACGCTGTACGTTACTATCCTGAAATTAGTGAACACTACACGGAAGCAGAACTTACCAAATACTACCAGCCTTATGCAGAAGATGACGAGTGTTTCCCTATATTGCAAGAGTGCAAGTTGCAATTCGAACTTACTGAACAAACTCCCGTTTTAGACCACGCTACCTGTGTCATGCTGTGCGGAAAATATTTGGCTGAACATAGCATAGAAGTCGATTACCGCACGAAAGAACATCTTCAGCGCGTCGTACAGCACGAATACGAAAATGAATTTAGTACATACAACAAAGAGGATGAGGATGAAGAAAATCATAGTCAATGTGGTGGCTACCCGTATTTCACACAAAACGACCCGCGCAATGAAGATAAAGGATTGGTCGACTATAATGTCCTGCTGTTCCAACTAGACAGTAGCTTTGATGAAGACGGCGAAGAAATCGTGATGATAGGCGATATGGGCGTGATGAACTTCTTTATCCGGCAAGATGATTTACAGCGTAGGGATTTTTCCGATGTACTGTATTCTTGGGATTGCTGCTAACTCTACACTTATTGCCTGAAATAGTATGAGGATTCATCTCGCATCTGTTTCAGGCTTATGACATTCCTTTGTACAAACACTATCTTTCAGACGACCTTAAAAAATAGATTTGCTTTCACCCCTAGCATAGAAAACTTTTTCATTCGTCAAATTTAGCATTCACTTCATGCGGATTGATACGGGCGTTTTCCTCCTGCCCTAAACCGACTAATTTACGCAACCGGGTCATATAGGCATTGACATCCAAACCGCGTCCGTATCGTTGCGCTTCCCAAATGGTTTCCGCCAGCGCATCCATCATGTCATGCTCGGCGCGTACCCAGTCGTTGTTATAACGTGCGCAAAGTTGCCGGTGAATCGCCCGTATGCCCGGTGGCTGATCGATGGCTGCCTGCTCTTGAAGGGAAAGATGCAGCGACATGTGCAAAAAAGGATTACTCTCCCCATCTTCCGGCAGCCAGTTTTTATCTAAATAATCTTCAATATTTTCAAGATAATGGGCGTATTCGGGATGAGATTCGATGATACGGAGGGCTTTATGTTGAAGTGCATCCAGTTGCAGCGGGGTCAGGCGATGTTTCCAAACGTGTGCGAAAAATCGGCGGACATCGTGGGTATTGACATCGTACATGATAAAAATGGGAAATCTGTTGAACCGTCTGAGGGGATATTTTAGAGATTGAGCGAAACTTGAATTTTGGCAAATAATGGATTTATAGCGAGGCAGAACCTGATGACCAGTTCTGCCTCGCTATATTTCCATTACTGCTAAAAAACCTTATTGATCCACAAACGCGCGCTCAATCAGGTAGTCGCCGCGTACGCCGGTTTTCGGAGAGACAGTCAGACCGAAATCGTCCAAAACTTTGCAGGTGTCTTTCAGCATCGCAGGGCTGCCGCAGAGCATGGCGCGGTCGTCTTGCGGGTTGATTTTGGGCAGGCCGATGTCTTCAAACAATTTGCCGCTTACCATCAGGTCGGTCAGGCGGCCGTGATGTTCATAGTCTTCGCGGGAAACGATGGGGTAGTAAATCAGTTTTTCTTTAACCAAGTCGCCGAGGTATTCGTGTTCGGGCAATTCTTTGGTGAAGCGGTCGTAGTACGCCAAATCTTTTTTGTAGCGCACGCCGTGTACGAGGATGATTTTTTCGAATTGCTCGTAAATTTCGGGGTCTTTAGTGATACTCAAGAAAGGGGCGATGCCGGTACCGGTGCTCAGCAGGTAAAGGTGTTTGCCGGGATTCAGGTCGCCGGCAACCAAAGTTCCGGTCGGTTTTTTGCTGATCAACACGTCGTCGCCAACTTTAAGGTGTTGCAGGCGGCTGGTCAGGGGGCCGTCTTGGACTTTAATGCTGAAAAATTCGAGGTGTTCTTCCCAGTTGGCGGAGGCGACGCTGTATGCGCGCATCAACGGCTTGCCGTCCACCATCAATCCGACCATGACGAATTGGCCGTTTTCGAAGCGCAACGATTCGTCGCGGGTGCAGGTAAAGGTGAAATACGCATCCGTCCAGTGGTGTACGGACAATACTTTTTGGGTATTGAATGCTGCCATTTGAGTTTCCTGTCGGTAAATCCGTCTGATCGCGCGGGTCGGGCGGATGATGGTTTAAAAGGGTTTTCAGACGACCTGTCTCGCCTGTGAATAGATAATGCCGAATTAGAGCAAACGCGCAATTTTAAACGAAAATATTTATCATCACAATGCTTGCTGTCTAGCAGAGGTCGTCTGAAACTTTTCAGACGACCTCTTGGCAACGCATTACTTATCTAACGTTTCGCTGATGATTTCTTTGACGGCGGCTACATTGTTTGGCACGACTCGGACGCGCTGCGGCAATTTTTCCAAACCTTCCAGCGCGGCGGGACGTGGAATGGCGACATCGCCGACGGCTTCGTGTATGGTCGCATCGAATTTCGCTGCCAACGCGGTTTCCAAACACACAACCGTCTCCCCCTCTTCGCGCACTTCGCGGGCGACTTTTACGCCGTCGGCAGTATGCGGGTCGATGAGCTCTTGGTCTTGCTCGTAAACCTGTTTGATGGTGGCGAGGCGGTCGGCGTGGGTAGATTTGCCGGAAGTAAAGCCGTATTTGCCGCCGACTTTTTCCAAGGCAAACTGCAAATCAAAGCCCTTGCCCGCCGCGACTTCCGCCCACAGCGTATTGATTTCCTGAGGATCGCGATCCATCAGGTCGAACACGAAACGCTCGAAGTTGGACGCTTTGGAAATGTCCATAGACGGGCTGGAGGTAACATAAGTATGCTCGCTGTTGCGCGGGCGGTATGCGCCGGTTTTGAAAAACTCGTCCAACACATCGTTTTCATTGGTCGCAACAATCAGGCGGCGGATAGGCAAGCCCATTTGTTTGGCGATGTGTCCCGCGCAAACGTTGCCGAAGTTGCCGCTCGGCACGCAGAAGCTGACCTGCTCGTCATTGCTTTGCGTCGACTTGAAATAGCCCGCAAAGTAATAAACCACTTGCGCGACGATGCGTCCCCAGTTGATCGAATTGACCGTACCGATATGGTATTTTTCCTTGAACGCAGCATCGTTCTGCACCGCCTTCACAATATCCTGACAGTCGTCAAACATCCCCTTCACGGCGATATTGTGGATATTCTCGTCTTGCAGGCTGTACATCTGCGCACGTTGAAACGCGCTCATTTTACCGTCGGGCGACAGCATAAATACATTCACGCCCTTTTTACCGCGCAAAGCATATTCCGCAGCCGAACCCGTATCGCCGCTGGTTGCGCCCAAGATATTGAGTTCCCTGCCCTTTTTGTTCAACACATATTCAAACGCATTGCCCAAAAACTGCATCGCCATATCCTTGAACGCCAGCGTCGGGCCGTTGGACAAGGCTTGGATTTTGATGCCGTCCGACAAAGTACGCACAGGCGTGATTTCCTTAGAGCCGAACGCCGCTTCCGTATAAGTACGGTTCACAATATCGCGCAAATCGTCCGCCGGAATATCCGTGACAAACAGGCTCATCACCTCAAACGCCAGTTCCGGATAACTCAAACCGCGCCACTTGTCCAAAGTCTCGCGGCTGACCTGCGGATAACGCTCCGGCAGCATCAAACCGCCGTCGGGCGCCAGCCCCATCAACAAAACCTCGCTAAACGGTTTATGCGCCGTCTCGCCGCGCGTACTGATATATTTCATGATTTCTTCTCTATAAAAACAAAAAAATTGCCGATCAAAACAGGAAACCCGCCGGCGGAAATCCATCGTCCATCATCCGAACCATCCCGCAAGCCGCCCTATCCCAACCTTAATCCACTATAAACTTTCAGACGACCCCGATACACAGAGGTCGTCTGAAAAACATTATCTATACAAACGCTTGAAACAAGTATTGACGGTTTTCACCGTTACCGACGCAATCGCCCAATCGCGCGAAGAAGGATTCAAAACATCCATCAACTCTTGCGCAGACACCTGATTCGGCGCTTCCTCGCTCGCGCAGCCGCAGATTTTGTCTTCCCACTCGCGCTGTTTGTCCGCGCTCATCGTCAGCGCGATCAAACGCCACTCATTGCGCTTGTTCAATTCCGAACGGCACTGATGATCGACCGCCATTTTCACCACGCTGCCGCCGATACCCGTACCGCCGCCCAAACCGCCGAACGACGAATCCGAATCATAAGCGCAGCCGCCCAACAACGCCGCCACAGAAGCAACAGCAACAATCTTTTTCATATTCATAGCCATCCTTTGCCGCAAGGTCGTCTGAAACGCCCCGCAAAGTCTTTAAACAAACGCGTATTATACCGTAAGCGGTGTGAGATGGGGGATTGGGAGACGTGGGGTATAATCTAAGAAAATTTGCAAAAGCAGGAGTTTAGCAATGACAAAAAAACGTAAGATACATATTAAATTAAAATCTCATAGTACCAACGAACCCCTCACTTTATTAGAAAATAACATAATGACGAAACTAACTAGTTCTTTGGAAATTATGGTTAAATTATTTACCATATCCACAACAATAGGAATTATAGTTGGTTCACTTACTGTATTTTCCTACTTATCATTTATCCAACAATTAAACGTTTATGCCAATCTTCCAGTTACTGACACGGTTACAATATTTGCCGTTTACATTATTTTCTTCTTAGTTTGCAGCATACCTTTTGTAATACCGTACTTATTAATTCCTAGTATTCATGACATACAATATTACAAACCAAGGAAACCTATTCAACAACCACCCTTTTGGTTATTCATACCGGCCATTATTACTTTCATAGTTTACGCATCTATTGTGGCAGCAAATGAGGGGATCTATTTTCCATGTGATTTAATCATTGCTATTTTTTTAGCAATAATTTTAATTTTATTACTTTATGGTATAAAATTTTTTAAACGAAAATATTTCAAAAAAAACGATAATACATATAGCCTATATATAAAAAAATATACCAAGTTTATTATATATTCAAATTGGATTATAAGTATAATACCATGCCTCATAGCATTCTTATTGTTCATAATACTACTTGGGTTAATGGCTGAAAATTTGATTACCAATAAAAATTGGAGATATGTTTTTTTATTTTTTATTATTTCCCTAATAACTATAAACACTTGGGGAGTTTCTAATTATATCCACTCTCCCCCTAACTCAAAAGAAAAAAATATGATGCTCTTTAGTTCCATCCTCTTCAGCTTTACCATATTAATTTTTGCTTCAGTACTATCCGATAATTTTAAAATTAATCTACTATATCCAGTCCGCTTTATAGAAATCCCTAAAAACTCTTCATGGTATTTATTGCACAATGACTTTCAACAAAACAGTGGCATTAACAAAAATGACTTATTCAAGTTAAAACAGAAATTTAAATGCTCTGTGCTCTCAGAAAAAGAAAAAGTAGAAAAAGACATTACCTGTTCTTCAATCCCCGAACAACGCAACAACGCCCTATACGGCTATATGGCTTGGAACTTAGGTGACACCAAAGTTTTCTGCCCGCCAACTGCTGAAAACAACAAAGGAAAAAAGGAAGCCGCAAAATTAGCAACAGAATGTATCGTCATCAGCGGGAAATCACTACAAATTTTGAATGAAAATTATATTGATATTACGCCCCAAGAGCGTTAATCCCTCCCTTCAGACGACCTGCTATAATCCACGTCGTCTGAAAACCCTCTTTCACGGAAACCGCCATGTCCGACCTCTTCACCCGCCAACCCGATGCGCCGCTTGCCGAACGCCTGCGCCCGCATACGCTTGATGATGTTATCGGGCAGCAGCATTTAATCGGCGAAGGCAAGCCGCTGCGCGTGGCGGTGGAAGGCGGGAAGCCGCATTCTATGTTGCTGTGGGGGCCGCCGGGCGTGGGCAAGACGACGTTGGCGCGGATTTTGGCGCAGAGTTTCAATGCCCAGTTTCTGCCTGTTTCTGCCGTATTTTCCGGCGTGAAAGACATACGCGAGGCAATCGATAAAGCCGAAATTGCTTTACAGCAAGGACGCGCGACGATTTTGTTTGTCGATGAAGTCCACCGCTTCAACAAAGCGCAGCAGGACGCGTTTTTGCCCCATGTCGAAAGCGGTTTTCTGACCTTTATCGGCGCGACGACGGAAAACCCGTCGTTTGAAGTCAATCCCGCGCTGTTGAGCCGCGCGCAGGTGTATGTTTTGCAGTCCTTGTCTTCAGACGACCTCAAGAAATTGATTGCCAAAGTGTTGGCGTTGCCCGAATACCGAGATTTCACGATTGAAGCCGATGCGCAGGAGCTGCTCGTCAATACCGCCGACGGTGATGCGCGCAGATTGTTGAATTTATTGGAACAACTTTTACGCGCCGCCGACACACGCCGTCTGAAAACCCTGACTGCCGAATTTCTCGCCGACAGCTTGGGGGCGCAAATCCGCCGTTTCGACAAAGGCGGCGAGAGTTTCTACAACCAAATTTCCGCCCTGCACAAATCCGTGCGCGGCTCGCATCCCAACGCCGCGCTGTATTGGTTTTGCCGTATGCTCGACGGCGGCACCGACCCGCGCTACCTCGCCCGCCGCATCGTGCGCATGGCGTGGGAGGACATCGGGCTTGCCGACCCGCGCGCCTTCCAAATCGCCAATGATGCCGCCGCCACCTTCGAACGCTTAGGCTCGCCCGAAGGCGAACTCGCGCTGGCGCAAGCCGTGCTGTACCTTGCCGCCGCCGCGAAATCCAACGCAGGCTACAAGGCATACAACCAAATGCGCCGCTTCGTCAAAGAAAACGCCAGCGACGAAGTACCCGTCCACCTGCGCAACGCCCCGACCAAGTTGATGAAGGAATTGGGCTACGGACGCGAATACCGCTACGCCCACGACGAACCGAACGCCTACGCCGCCGGCGAAAGCTATATGCCCGACGGCTTGGACGAACCCGATTTCTACCAACCCGTCCCGCGCGGGCTGGAAATCAAAATCGGCGAAAAGCTGGAATGGTTGAAATCGCTGGATGAAGAGGCGTTGAATAAGCAAAAATAAATGGTGTATCACATTTCAGACGACCTGTTTCACAACGACGGTCAACTGCTTGTATCGTCAGGCTAATTTGGCTACAATCCGATTTTCCTTTTTCTTGCTGAATAATCGAACACAGAAAAAATCGCGGCTGCTGAACCCGATTTCCGAAACAAAGTTAGAAAGCAGATAATGGATAATTTAGACCACAGTCGCAGCCGTGCATGGCGGCGGCATCAAGCAAAACGACCCAGCCATCGCGTACATTGTAAAAACCCTTCTGAGGGCAAGCCCGAAAAAAAGTGGGATTTGATGTATTTCCGCAGGAATAAAGTCAAACGCGCGCAAAAACTGGGCTTTGTTTACCCCTTCAGGCAGCATGAATTTGAAGCCGAATGGTTTGATTAACTTAAAACACATTTCGACTCAATCGAGATGATTTCCACAAGGCGGATATTTCTCCGCCTTTTTTAATTTCTATGAACGCACTTTTTATTTGCAGCCGCAACCAATGGCGCAGCCCCACCGCTGAAGCGGTATTCCGACGCTATCCGAACGTACAGACCCGTTCCGCAGGCACAAGCCCTAATGCACGGCACACCGTTTCCATCAACGACATCGCATGGGCGGATAAGGTTTTTGTGATGGAACAAAAGCATAAAAACCGCCTGTCGGCGCAGTTTCCCCGCGCTTTGCAACATAAGGAAATCATTGTTTTGGATATTCCTGACGATTACCGCTATATGGACGAAGAATTGATTGAGATATTGAAAGAAAGTATCGAGCCGTATTTGTCTGACAGCTAGTCTATAAGAGCTTGAATAAGCAAAGGTAAAGGGTATGGATAAGGTTTCAGACGACCCCAAAGGTCGTCTGAAAATCCAATCATCCCAAAGAAAAACCGGATTCCCATCAAAGGAATCCGGTTTGTTTTATTCCAAACTTAGAAATCCATTCTCACGCCTACGCGGACGGAGCGACCCGGCAGCGGGGCGATGTATTTCAGCATGGCGTTTTGCGGACGTGCGGTGCGGTTGGCAAGGTTGCGCGCATCGACAAACCATTCTGATGTTACCTTGCCTTGTTTGAGCGTTTTAAGATACTGAAACCATTCGATGACAAACTCTGGTTCATCGAATTGCAGCAGCCACGTTTTTCAGACGACCCCTCCCTGCCGTATAATGCCGTTTTCTGTTTCCGCTTCCCAAACGACCATCATGACCGAATCCATCCGCCTCCCTGCTGCCTCGCTCAAACCCGCCACCGTCGCCCTGCCCGGTTCCAAAAGCATCAGCAACCGCACCCTGCTGCTTGCCGCCTTGTCTGACAATACTTGCGAAATCCATTCCCTGCTCAAATCCGACGATACCGACCGTATGTTGGAAGCACTCGATAAACTCGGCGTTGAAATCGAATACCTTGCCGAAGGTCGTCTGAAAGTTCACGGCACAGGCGGACGTTTCCCCAACCGCACTGCCGATTTGTTTTTAGGCAACGCGGGAACGGCGTTCCGTCCGCTGACTGCCGCGCTGGCGGTTTTGGGCGGCGATTATCATCTGAACGGCGTTGCGCGTATGCACGAACGCCCTATCGGCGATTTGGTCGATGCGCTGCGGATTGCCGGCGCCGATGTCGAATATCTCGGCAACGAACACTATCCGCCGCTTCATATCGGCGAGCGCCAAGACCGCGGCGAGCGCGTGATTCCGATTAAAGGCAATGTGTCCAGCCAGTTTCTGACCGCCCTCTTGATGGCGCTGCCGTTGACTGGGCAGGCATTTGAAATCCGTATGGTCGGCGAGTTGATTTCCAAGCCCTATATCGACATCACTTTGAAACTGATGGCGCAATTCGGCGTACAGGTTGCCAATGAAGACTACCGCGTCTTCAAAATCCCCGCCGATGCCCGCTACCACGCACCCGACCATTTATATGTCGAAGGCGATGCCTCCAGCGCGTCCTATTTCCTCGCAGCCGGCTTGATTGCCGCCATGCCCGTCCGCGTTACCGGTATCGGCGCAAACAGCATACAGGGCGATGTCGCCTTTGCCCGCGAGCTGGAAAAAATCGGTGCGGACGTGGTTTGGGGCGAAAACTTCGTCGAAGTCTCGCGTCCGAAAGAACGTGCCGTCCAAGCCTTTGATTTGGATGCAAACCATATCCCCGATGCCGCCATGACCCTCGCCATCGTCGCACTTGCCACCGGACAAACCTGCACGCTTCGCAACATCGGTTCATGGCGCGTCAAAGAAACCGACCGCATCGCCGCAATGGCAAACGAGTTGCGCAAACTCGGCGCGGAAGTCGTCGAAGAAGCCGAAGCGATTCACATTACCACGCCTGAAACACTGACGCCCGACGCCGTCATCGACACTTACGACGACCACCGCATGGCGATGTGTTTCTCACTGGTTTCCCTGTTGGGCGTACCCGTCGTTATCAACGACCCGAAATGCACCCATAAAACCTTCCCGACTTATTTTGAAGTGTTCTCATCGCTGACCGACGCGGTTTAAAGCGGGAGGACGTTTACCCAAACAAAAAGGTCGTCTGAAAGTTTTCAGACGACCTTTTCTACATCACATTCAAATTAAAACCGGATTACAGTTTCCACTCGCTCAGTTTGGCAGCATAAGCTTCCAAGTCTGCAATCGGACGGGTTGCCACGCCGCTTTCCATCGCAGCTTTGGCGGCAGCCGAAGCAACACGCGGCAGCAGGCGGGAGTCGAACGGGGTCGGAATCAGGTATTCCGCACCGAATTCGAATTTCTTACCGTAAGCGGCAACCACTTCTTCAGTTACTTCTTCCTTCGCCAAATCCGCCAAAGCATAGACGCAGGCGCGTTTCATTTCTTCGTTGATGGTCGTCGCGCCGACATCCAACGCGCCGCGGAAGATGAACGGGAAGCACAATACGTTGTTCACTTGATTCGGGAAATCGGAACGACCAGTACCGATGACCACGTCCGGACGGGTTTCTTTTGCCAGCGGCGGCAGGATTTCCGGATTCGGATTTGCCATGGCGAACACGATAGGCTTGGCGTTCATGGTGTTCAGCATTTCAGGCGTCAGCAGGTTCGCGCCGGAGAGGCCCAAGAAGATGTCTTTGCCTTTGACGGCATCGGCAAGTACGCGTTGACCGTTGTCTTCAATGGCGTAGAACTGTTTGGACTCGTCCATGCGGTCTTTGTCTTCGCGGGTTTTGTAAATCACGCCTTTGGAGTCGCAAACGGTAACGTTTTCGCGTTTCAAACCCAAATCGAGCAGTTGGTTCAAGCAGGCAATCGCAGCCGCACCCGCGCCGGAGCAAACCAAGGTCGCCTCTTCAATTTTACGGCCGGTATAGCGCAGGGCATTCAATACGGCGGCGGCGGTGATGATGGCGGTACCGTGTTGGTCGTCGTGGAATACCGGGATTTTGCAGCGTTTGCGCAATTCACGTTCGATGTAGAAGCATTCAGGCGCTTTAATGTCTTCGAGGTTGATGCCGCCGAAAGTTGGTTCCAACGCGGCGATGATGTCCACTAATTTTTGCGGGTCTTTTTCATCGATTTCGATGTCGAATACGTCCACACCGGCGAATTTTTTAAACAATACGCCTTTGCCTTCCATCACAGGTTTGCCCGCCAACGCGCCGATGTTGCCCAAGCCCAAAACGGCGGTACCGTTGGAAATCACGGCGACCAAGTTGCCTTTGGCGGTATATTTGTACGCATTTTGCGGATCGGCATGGATTTCCATACAAGGAGCCGCAACGCCCGGCGAGTACGCCAAAGCCAAGTCTTTGGACGTGGCCAGCGATTTGGTGGGGGTAACGGAGACTTTACCCGGCACGGGGAATTCGTGAAATTTCAGTGCGGCTTCTTTTAATGAGTTTTCCATTTTTCGATCCTGTTGCGAGAGAGATGTTGAGACGAGGTCGTCTGAAACGTTGGTTTCGGGACGTTTGGCATTACAAAGCGGCTTATTTATTAACAAATAAACCTATTTTGTAACGGGCTGTAATTCTATCATGTTCCCAATACGGCGCATACCGCTATTTTCTATCTGAAACAACCAATTTTGAAGCCAAACATATACTTTCAGACAACCTTCATTCGGTTTTAAACATCCATACCGAAACTGCGCGCCAGCGCATATTCGATATCAGCCCTTACCTCTTCCAAACTCCGGTTGCTATCAATGATCGCGTAGCGTTCGGGATGCGCGGCGGCGCGTTCAAGATAAACAGCGCGTACGCGGGTGAAAAAATCCGCCTGCTCCTGCTCGAAACGGTCTTTCTCGCGCGTCTGTCCGATACGCGCCATCGACACTTCCAGCGGCACGTCCAGCAGCAACGTCAAATCAGGACCAAACCCGCCCTGCACCCAATTTTCCAGCATTTCAATATCTTGCAGGGGTACGCCGCGCCCGCCGCCCTGATACGCAAAAGTCGCATCGGTAAAACGGTCGGAAACGACATGAATGCCGTCCGCCAGCGCAGGCAGGATAACGTCTTCAAGATGCTGCTGCCGCGCGGCAAACATCATCAACGTCTCCGCGCGCAATCCCGCCTTGGTTTCAGGGTTCAACAAAATTTCGCGCAAAGCCTCGCCGACAGGCGTACCGCCCGGCTCGCGGGTGAACAATACAGGAAGGTCGTGGGATTCGAACCATTGGCGGATAACGGCAAGATTGGTCGATTTGCCCGCGCCGTCTATGCCGTCCAGAGTGATAAATTTGGGTTTCATAAGGTCAATTTTATTGAGAGAACGAATGTTCAAAAGGTCGTCTGAAAAGACGGATTATAAATGCTTGATGGGGTTCGAAGTAGATTTTCAGTCGACCTTATTGATTCAAGACGGATTGATAGATTTAGTCCTTATACACAGATCGCTATACCACATGCCCCCAAAGATTACTTGTCTAAAAGGATACAAGTTCTAAGAAAAAATAAATTAACAAAAACAAAACCAAACCCTCCAAACTTGGTGAGCTCAGTTCGGCGGTGAGTCTAGTCGTAGGTGATTTTAACAGCAAACAACAGGTTGAGACGGTTTTATTCGAAGGTTTCATAACTGCCGTCAGGATAGCCTGTACTGTCAGAGTTCCAACAGCGTTCATATATTATATTTAAACATCACAACAAATTGATTATAGGCAACTCAAGAATATCTTTTGTTGTCAACTCTTCAATTTTCTTTTCGACAAGAGATAACTTCCTATTTTTCATTAACTTATCATCATGAAAGGCGTATTCGTAGATTTTTCTATTCGTTTTGTTATAGACATATCCATAATAATCATCTTTTTTATGCTCATCCTCAACAAAATTCATAAAGAATATTTCATCATCTTGCTTTAATTTCTCTATTACCGCATTGTATAAGTTCGACACTTCATTTGCTATAAAATCCGTACATTCTAAAACACTTTCTAGTAAAATTTTAGCTGTTAATTCTTTAGGTAACATTAATTTAAACTCCTAAATTTTAAAAAGTAATTATTCTACGTAAGACTTCCTATCTCCTTTCAGACACCTACTACATTGGCAATACACGAATTTTTTACTGAAGGTAACCAAAGTGAGAAAGTTTATATAGAATCGTTCTCATGAAAGTTGGTTTCAGACGACCGATTTATATCAACTGGCTTGTTAATTAGTAATAAGTTTACTGAAAAAATATTCCAGACGACCTTAAGGAAGGTATTGGTTTTATCTGAAAAGAAACCACGTGCGTGTGCTCCTCATACCTACAGAGTTATTGAGGAATTTTAGACAAACTACAGGCTTGATAAAAAGTTATTAAAACTAAACCTCAGTACTTTTCCCAGACAAAATCTAAATCATTTTGTGGAATACATCCTATAGTAAAACATTTTACAGCACATTTGAATGCCATTTCTTTAGATAGAATGTATTTAGACTCAAATAAGCCAATTTGTCCTCCCGTATTTAATTCTATTTTTAAGGTACTTCCTTCACTGGGGTTTAATAAATTAAAAACTATGCCATTTTCTTCACCTGTTATAACATATTTTCCATTTCCTCCACCAATCATCAAATAGTTTTCTTCTAATAAAACTAAATTTACAAGAGTATGTTTTTTATTATCCAATCTTTCTAAAATGCCTAAGAGTTTTACTGAATAATTAACATGATAAATTTCTTCTTTACAAGAAGAACCGTCCCAGTTATCTAAAGTTATTTTCATAATTTTCTAAATTTCTTATCCAAGCTTTTGTCAAAATATCTTCTACTTCCGCCAAGATTACAAATATTAATTGATTCAAGCCCTAACCCTAGTCCAAATCAACTTCGGCAGACAACAGCCATGCGTCGCCGCCGAAAATGAGATTATTTAAGGACAAATATTTCAGACGACCTCGAAAAGGATTGAGGTCGTCTGAAAAGCAGGAGCCGCTGCATGTATCCCGACACACGTCTCGTCAAAATTAGAAGTTTCACACAAGCTAAAACCAGCAAGTTGCTAGGACAGCACCATTCGAAATATCAACTTCCCAAGTATCTGAAATCAATCCTTTGTAATTGGACTCAACAATAAAATGTTCGTCATCTATCCAACGGAAATTCAAGCTACACCATATATCGATATAAGATGGTTGCTCTGTCAGCAACGTACCCTGCTTAACTATTTCCCCTTTTTTATCAGATACTGTCCAACTAATTTTAAAATGGTAAAGATCACAATACGCCCATAAGGAAAGATATTGTTTCCTATTGGGGCTAAGTTTCCGCTTTTTTATTTGCTTTTTAAATGTTAAATCAGACATCAAACAGGTTTGGTAAGCAGTCTCCAATGGTTCTCTCGACCAATTGTAATCAGACGCAATATCGAGCATTCCTTGATGGACGACTTGTAACTGAATAAGTTTCCTATCTCTTTCTGATACGGAAATATACTTCTTGAAATCAAAAAGCTGATAAGAATCAGCACTCCCCAATATTTTTTCTTTGGGCGGAAATGGACCATTCTCCCATAAGAAAATATTACATTTAATCACCTTTTTGGAATCAAACTTAGGTATTGAAACGAGATAAAGCTCCGGAATAGCAAAGGTTTCTTGATTAAATTCAGAAGCCCTTTCATCGTTTTGACAGTATAAACAAATTTCGTTAATCATAATTTCACTTTAAGGATTGAGGTCGTCTGAAAAGCAGGAACCGCTGCATGTATCCCGACACACGCCACGTCAAAATTGGAAGTCTCACACAGGCTAAAACCAGCAAGTTGCTAGGACAGCACTATTCGAAATATCAACTTCCCAAGTATCTAAAATCAATCCTTTGTATTTGGACTCAACAATAAAATGTTCGTCGTCTACCCAATGGAAATTCAAGCTACGCAATATGTCGATATAAGATGGTTGTTCTGTCAGCAATGTACCCTGCTTAACTATTTCCCCCTTTTTATCAGATACTGTCCAAGTGATTTTAAAGTGGTGTTGATCGCAATATGCCCATAAAGACAGATATTGTTTTCTGTTCGGACTTAGCTTGCGCTTTTTGATTTGTTTTTTAAAAGTTAGATCGGAAGTCAAGCAACTTTGGTAAGCTTCTTCCAACGGTTTTGTATCCCAATTGTAATCAGCAGCAATATCCAGCATTCCCTGATGAATAACTTGTAATACCATGAGCTTTCTATCTTCCTCATTTAAAGAAAGATATTTTTTAAAATCAAAAAATTGGTACGATATAGCAAAACCTGGTATTTTCGCTTTAATTGGAAATTGTCGATCCTCACACAAAAAAATATTACATTTAAAAACTTTTTTTGAATCAAATTTTGGTAGAGATACCAAATATAGTTCTGATATAGCAAACATTCCTTTGCTAATGTTTTTATATTTTGTGTAATCTTCGAGAGGTAAGCTAATTTCTTTAATCATCATTTAGGCCTTTGTTGTAATTGTTGATTTATGCAGGCTACAATTTGCTAGTTACTAGGACAGTCCCATTCAAAATATCAACTTCCCAAGTATCTGAAATCAGTCCTTTGTAATTAGACTCGACAATAAAATGTTCGTCATCTATCCAATGGAAATTCAATCGATAGCCCATTGCCAAGAAAGAAGGGTCTTCTGAAAATAAAGGTCCCCTTTGAAGGATTGTTCCTTTTTTATCAGATACTGTCCAAGTAATTTTAAAATGATAGAGATCACAATGCGCGAATATGGACAAATATTGTTTTCTATTCGGACTCATTTTACGTTTTTTAAGTTGAGTATTTAAGACAAGATCAGCGTCCAAACAGGCTTGATATGCTATTTCAAACGGTTCTGTATTCCATCCCTGCTCAACTGCAATACCCAACATTCCTTGATTGACTGCTTCTAATTGCATCATTTTTTTCTCAGCATCAGAAGACACAAAATATTTATCAAAATTAAAATACAGATAGAAATCTGCAAATCCTTTTATATTCGATTTTTCTGGGAAATCATCATGAGAATACAAAATAATCAAACAGGTATTAATTTTTTTAGAGTCAAATTTAGGAAGTGATTTAACATATAACGTCGGAATAGCATAAGCTTGTCTATTGAAATTCACAAATATTGGATTTGTACTACATTCACTTCTTAAGTCTATAACTTTAATCATAAATACCTCCTAATCAACCATAGGTCGTTTTTATATTGCCTGCTCATCCTTTTGTTAGGTCTTGGACCAATCTTACTAATTGTCCCAATTAATCACATATATTTAACTTTAAGTTATTATTTTTTATATAACTATCCATCCAGATATAGTAATCATCCGGAAACTCAATATTAAAACCATGATTCCAATAATTGTCCCCATGTACCAACAACATTGCCCAATGATACTCTTCATCATGACATAACATACCAACCGAATGAAAATTTAACTCTTCCTTAGAACATAAAAAAGATTCATTTATTATCTTTTCTGCATAATCATCGGTATATCTTAAATAATGGGTTAGTATCCCAAATATTATATATAACCAAGTTTTTCTATGAAAAATAAATTTATCACCAGTTTCATTATCAGTGAATATCATATTGTCTTTATAATCATCAAACATTTTTTCCTTATGGTAGATTAAGAGCAATTTTTACCAGTTTGATTAACTTTTTTAAACCGATTAAATAAATTGAATGCTTTTTTCTGTAAAATAACAAACTGCAAACCTATAGTTTAATGGATGTCCTCCGCAGGTTGATACAAGACGAGAGGATTTTGTATTTTATGCTAGACGAAGCCAATCCCGCCAAACGCCGCCCACTGCGCGAATTGATAGATGAAATAAACATTCGACCTCGAACAAGCGAACCGGAACGGCAAAAAATGCAAATTGTTATGGCGTTTTATCGCGAAATGTCCGATTTCCTACAAGCCGGCCTACCGAAACAAATAAACAGAACAAACCAAAACATTAAGGTCGTCTGAAACCATGTATTACGAACTCCACCTTACTGCCACGCCGCAACCCTCCTCTGCCCTTCCCCGTTTTCAGACGACCTGTGCCGACTTGGGAGGAAAAGCCGTACTAATCAAACTGCCTAAGGGCGAGCATCCTCAGCAACCGATGTTTTCTGCTGTGATACAGTCGGACGATTATCATGCTGTCCGGCAGTATGTACATATGCTTGCCAACCGGTTTGCCGCACAAGGTTTTACCATCGTGCGTGAAAAAATTGAAATTCCTGCCGATTGTGCCGCCCGTTTTCAGACGACCTATCCAAACGAAAAACCCTGTTATTTCGAATGGCACGGCAAGGTGCGCCATGAGGCTGAAGAATTGCCTGCCCTGCGCGCCTACTGCTCACGCTACCATGCCCATCTGTCGCGCAATACTTTACGCCATACGCCTGACCAACGGTTTATTACCGTGCGCCATCCGGGTGATTACACTGAGTTTGTTCAGCGTGTAGAAAAGTTGTTGGACGGTCTGCCCGATTCGGTATCCCTTATCAAACAGCAATTTGAATATTGTGTGTATGATGGCAATTTGGATTTAGATAAAGGGTGGACGCATTAGGGGGAATCCTTCAGGTCGTCTGAATCCCCCTATCTCCGACGAACAGCTGACCAAGCCATTTTCCTGTTTATAACCTTGCTCAAAACGCATCATGAATCCCATTGAACTCTACGCCCTTCAGTATCCCGACCTTTCCGAAACCCGGCTGCTGGAGCTTATCGCCCAAGAAGCATTTATCCGCCGCGCCGCCGGCTTGGATTTTCCCTTCATGCTCAAAGGCAGCCACATCACGCGCCAATATTTTCCCAATCTGCAAATGCGCCTGCCTGCCGATTTGGATTATGTGATGTTGCCGTATAAAGAAGACTATCGTTCAGCCGAAAACAGTCTGAACAAATGGGCGCAAGCCGTAACCACCGCTTATGCCTATGATGGCGTGACGTTCACACCATTCTCCCAAAATCCCTTTTGGCGTAACGTGGATTACGCCATGTCGGACGATTTTCCCACCACCAATACCGATTTGACCTGCACCATCAACGGTCAGCGTGTAGAATTAAGCGTTGATGTATCGTTCAATCTGGATCTACCGATCGAGCCCGATTACTACACCGTATTCAATACAGCGATGGATCAATTCACGCTGCCCTATTCCGTACCGCTCGCCCCGCAAATCGCATGGAAGCTGCATCAAACCCTTGTCCGGCCACGCTTTAAGGATTTGTATGACTTGAGTTATCTCGTTCGACACATTCAAGGCGACGCCAATCTGATTGCCCAAATATTAGACATACTTACCGCCGAATGCCGCCGCGACCGCATCTCACTGGGAAACATACGCCGCCTGTTTTCGAGCAATCTGCGTGATATTTTCTGCCATTACGATACACGCCACCCTTATATCAAAAACCTCCGCCAAGACTGGGACTACCAACGTAAAACAGATGAATTTTCTTATACCTGTCCGCAAATACCAGACGATTATCAAACCGTGTTTGAGCAATACGTACAAAGCTTGCGCGATGCGGGGCTGACGTTAGACAATCTTGTCTTGCCGCAATAAAGTTCAGGTCGTCTGAAAATGATTTTTCAGACGACCTCTCAGAAAGGAGCATTATTATGGGAATCCTCATTTTTAAAACCGACAAAACGAAATGGCAGAAAATGCTCATAGCTCTGTTAGGTTTCTTTTTCTTAACTACGGCAATAGCCGGAGGGAATATGGATTTTCGTGCAGGTAAAAATGATAGCGACGTTTCAAGATTAGCCCATGCCAAAGCATTGGAAAGTAAATTAATTGGAGAGGAAGGGTCGAAATCCAAGCAAAGCAATAGCTTTGAAAGACTGAATAAAGAAGGAAATAGGGATAAATTTAAAAAGTTATATCATGAATCAGAAAATATTCATGGGAAGATATATGCTTTAATTTGGTTTTTTGATAATGATAAAAATCTGTACAGAAGATATAAAAATGAATTAAACCAAAATGAAGAAGCAATAATTTATCACGCAGATGTTAAATTAATTTCCCCTCTGTCTGATGTTTTCCCATTGATTGAATCAGGCTATTTAAAGAAACATATTTTATATTGAATGTTCAATAAATCGTACTTCGCAATCTATTATTGCAATGTCAGAAAAGCTCATGTTTGAGAAAGCTACCTACAGAGACCTTTGAAAAAATAGTCTATTAACGAAATTTAACGCCTAAGAGTACGCCAAAAAATTTTTAATTAACTAAAACCTTTCTGATATTGAGTAAAAAGTAGGAAAAATCAGAAAGGCTTTTCATTTTGGAAATGATATTGAGCATAAAAATTTAGTAACTTATATTATTGCAAAGACTTCATTCACTTTATCCAAAAAAGCAGCCTGCACTTCCAAATTTCCAACTACAAGCTGCTTTTCTGCCGTGCGGCGTGTTCAGGCGGCCAAAAATCCTATTTCGGCTGCTGAATATTAATCAAGCCCTTCAACACGCCGTCCAATCCGCCGTACACGGAAATCTTGTCGATTTTCTCGGTAACTTTTTCCAATGTTTCCAATTCTTTCAGACGCAGGGCGGTCGGGTTTTCCTCCATCACGCGGGCGGTGTTCAGCAGCGAGCGTGTGGCGGCGGTTTCCTCGCGGCGGCGGATGTTGTTGGCTTGGGCGGATTTTTCGGCTTCTACCACGCGCGTTAAGATGCTGCGGATTTCGCCCGGCAGGATAATGTCTTTCACGCCCGCGCTGTCGATTTCCGCGCCCTGCGGCACTTTGGCACGGATGAGCGCGGTCAGCTCCGTATCCAAGCCCTGTTTGTCCGCCAACAGCGTGTCCATACTTTTACTGCCGATGAGCGCGCGGATGGCAAACTGCAATTCGCGGTAGAGATATTCTTCGGGCGATTGATGCTGGGCAAACCATTTGGGTGCGTCCGTAATCCGGTAGTTGCATACCACATTGGCGCGTACGGTAACCTTATCTTCAGTCAGCAGCTCCTGCCCCGATACTTCGCAAGTCTGCAAACGCAAATCCGCCACTTGGCTGCCGACCGTCTGGTTTACCAGCCAATAGTGGTAACGACCCTGCGTCAGAGGCGGTTGCTGCACGTTGTCGATATAGACCAATCCCTGATGGTGTTCGGGTACGTTTACCGTGTGCACTGCATTTTTAAACACAGGATGGCCGCCGAAATTGATGTTCTGCAACTGCTTCACTGTATCCGCATCGATTGCTAAACCTTGGGATAAATCAATACGTTGGATTTCATACGGCTGAGCCGCTTCGCGCCAGAACCACGCTGCTTCTTTGGGGCGGATCAGGTTTTGCAGCTTGCCGTTTTGCGACCACAGCAGCAATTCGTTTTCGCCGGCTTCCACGCGCTGCCAATGCGCCGCTGCGAGTTCGGGATTTTGCGCCGCCCATTGCGCCAGTTGCGCCGTATTTTCATACACGGGTATGCCTGTATCGGCAAACAGGGCTTTATGTTCCTCGCCCAACAGCAGCACATAATCGCCTTCGCCCAGCACGCGCATCAGGCGGTTGCGCTCGGTAATCAGCAGGCGTTCGTTGGCTTTAACGGTATATTTTTGCAGGGGTTTGTCCAACGTGATGTGTGCCAGCAAAGCAGCCTGCACATTTTCGGGCAGCCAGTATTCGGTTTTCGGCTGCGTGTGCGTTTCGATTTCGCCATTTTCCGGCAACCAAAACGCTGCGTGTTCGCCGCTTGCCACGACCTTTGCGCCAAAATCCTGATGCCACGCCAACGTGTTTTGCCCCACAGGGCTTTCCAGCACCAGCCATTGCGGATTTTCAGGCTGCTCTTTCGCCCATTTCTGCGCGTCTTCCCATTGATGATACATTGCGTTAGCAGTGTGTTGCCGTTCGATTTCGATTTCGTTATTTTTCGCTCTCGCCTTGCTTTGCAGCAGATACCGCCCTTCGCCCAGCACGCGCTGCAAACGCCCGTTGATGCGGATAAGCAGGCGTTCGTGTTGCTCCACGACAAATTTCTCGCAGTTTGACGGCACTTGGTTACGCAACAGCAGCGTTTCCTGCACGTTTTCAGGCAGCCAGTATTCGTTGTGCGCCAGCGTGAGCGTGTTCAATTCGCCCTTTTCAGGACGGAAAAACGCCCAATAGTCCGTATTGTCGGTCATGGTGAATACGGGCATTTCATCGTGCCACACCAGTGTATTGTATCCGGCAGGGTTATGGACAATTTGCAGGAATTTTTCCGCTTTTTTGCGTTCCGAAGCGATTTTCAACAAACTGCCGATGCCGTTCCACTGCACATGCAGCACGGTCGCGTCCTGTTTGTGTGTTTCAATTTCCTTGCCCCAATGCCAAATAGTGTGTTTCCCCGCATTGAGAACGGTGTGCAGGCTGCCGTCCAGCAGAACGATAAGGCGTTCGGTGGGTTTGACGACGAAATTTTTGAACATGACGTTTCCTTTTTAAAATGGATTGGGCTTGGGCATTTCCGTTGCCCCAAATCCTGTTTCAGACCGCCTGAAAACGGCAACCCGAAGAAATAGGGGCAACCTGCCGCTGCCGCTTGTGCAACAGCCAAAGGCGGCGCGCCCGTGTGTGCATCGGGGAGCATGAAAGCAGCGCAGGGCTTGGGTTTCACATCTTGCCTAAACCGTTTTGCCGTGCGCCGGTAACATGCCCGCCTTTGCGTCAGCCGGGCCGCAAGCCTTGTCCGTTGTCTTTGCGGTATGGCGGCGGATAGGTTTCAGACGACCCCAATGGTGCAGGCTGCCTGAAACGCCGTCCGACGCCGCGCCGCTCAGAAAGCGGCAGCAGCAGGTTGCGGTACTGCGTTTTTGGTTTTTGAGACCAATAAGTGTCGGTTTTACAAACCATTTTCTATCGTGAAAGGATAGTGTCGGATAAAGCCCCGACAGGCTTGGTTTTGAATACAGGAATCGAACCTGTTACACAAGGATTATAAGTCCTTTGCTCTACCCAATGAGCTAATTCAAATGCTTGTGTTGCGGGAATCGAACCCGCTACCGTCAGAATGAAATTCTGATGCTCTACCGAGTGAGCTAAACACTTTCCATCAGCTTTGTGCTATGGGATTCGAACCCACGTTTGCGGACCTAATGCCCGCCGTCTTTCCCACTAGACGAAACACGCTTTTGCCTTTGGTTTTCTGCTTTCCGCCACTTTCGTAGCGCAGGATGCGGAATCGGCACGCCGCCCGCACAGTTCTGCCTGCCGCTAAACACGCAGAGCCGCTGCTAATCGCTTTGAAAAGCATGGACAGATTGTATTAAAAAGACAGCCTGAAAACAAATATTGATTTAGTAAGTTGTTTGCCATTCATTCCGAGCACTATTAAGCAGCCCATTAGCCGATAATGCCTCTACTACCTTTGCCGTTACCATTTCTTACAGCGGTTCCAAATCAAATATCATTAAGGGTTCGAACTATCTAAAACAATCAACCAAAATAAAAGGACGGATTTCCTTATCCGCCCCTTTTACATCAGTAATATCGCCAAGTATCCCGCATAAAATGGATAATCTCGTTTAATGGTACAGGTGAAAGCGTAAAATGCTTGTCACCCTTCTGCTGCTCTACTTCCAAAATCAACATACACCCCTCCGACAACTTACCCTCTCCGTCAAATTCCAATTCTTTAATTTTTACCGACTGTGTAATGCCGTTGTCTGCCAAATTTTGCTGATATGCTTCTCCAGTATGTCCGTAAAAATGGTAGGCAAAAGCAAGCTTATCCATCACTTCTGCAATTTCAACAGAGCCATAACCGCGCTGGCTGTCACCAAACTTATCATGCGTAATCAGCACATCGGGGTCATGTTTGCTTTTCAGGCAATCTTTAACCAAACGGCGCAGATTCTGACGTTCATATTCTTGGATAAATTCGCCATGAGGTCGTTGTTTTCTATCGCCAATACGGCCGATGCCGATTATTTCCAGCGATTCTCCTCCTTTTTGAAACACAAACGAATCCCCCGTTTTGAGTACCCAAACGCGCTCATAAGCATCAATGGTAAAAGCAGCCTGCTCGCTTTGCCGTTCTAATTCGTCTAAAAAACCATGATCTTCATGATTGCCACGTACGCAAAGCATATCGATATTAAGTTTATCGAGAAATCGGGCGATTTGAGGATTCGGTTGCACAAAATCGTCCATAAATCCCAATTCATTGCGATCTTTTGCAGCATGACGCAAGGTGGCTTTATCCATACAATCTTTACTGGGGAAAGCACCCATATCACCACATTGGAGAATCAAATCTATGCTTTTGCCTGTAATTTGCTGGTAGTGATGTACCAGCTTAAAAGGAAGTAAGAATTTGCCATGTATATCGGCGAATAGAGCGAAACGGAGCATGGGAGAAATTTCAATCAAATGAATGGAAATGAGGAGGCGGACATACCGACACCTTAAATATAAGACACATTTTAGCAGCAAACGATAAACGTTTTTTACTTGCTTAATCTTAAATAGGAAACACTATCGATGTGTTAGAACATTATGTTTGAGTGATTTATTGAGGAAAGCCCATGCTTCATCCCAAACCATACCCATTGATAAAATATCTGATGGGTCAGCCCTTATCGACCTGTTTCAAATACTAAAAAATATTGGATTCAAAATCCTTATCTCAAATCACGACATCCCTGCAAATAACAAAAAGGTCGTCTGAATCTAATTTTCAGACGACCTTTTTGCCATTTTAACCCTATTGGGGCTGCACGTTGAAAGGCATATCGATCTTTTGCCATTGCGCGCTTTCGTAGTCGAGCGCGGCGGCGATTAGGGGGTGTTGTTCGAGCCAGTTTTGGCTGATGCGCAGGATGAAGCCTTTGCCGGTTTCGTCGGCGCGCAGTTGGGTTTGCGGCGGCAAATCCAAAGGCAGGCGGGCGCGGCAGAAAAGTGCGGCGAGGCGCAGGGAGAGGACGGCGTACCAAAGCATTTCGCTGCTGCCGACGATGTCCGCCATTTTTTTCATGTCGCCGCGGTGTCCGATGACCAGTTGCGCGAGTATGGTTTGCTCTTTGCGGGAGAAACCGGGCATATCGGCGTTTTCGAGGATGTAGGCGGAGTGTTTGTGGTAGCCGGTGTGGGCGATGTCGAGTCCGATTTCGTGCAGCCTGCCTGCCCAGCCGAGGTATTGTTGCCATTGGGCAAGGTCTTGGACGGTTACGTTTTTGGCGTGGCACAGGCTGTCCATAAAGGCTTGCGCGGTTTCGGCGACGCGTTTGGCTTGGTTGAGGCTGACGTGGTAGCGGTTTTGGAACTCGGCGGTCGTCTGATCGCGCATGTCTTCGTTCAAACCTCGCCCAATCAGATCGTAGAATACGCCGTCGCGCAGGGCGGCTTCGGTAACGGTCATTTTGGTGAGTTCGAGTTCTTCAAACGCTGCCATCATGACGGCCAGTCCGCCGGCGAACACTTCCACGCGTTCGGGCTTGAGGCTTTCGAATTTGGCTTTTTTGACGGAACCGGCTTCAATAATACGGTCGGCGAGGTAGCGCATGCCTTTGTAGGTGATGTCGGCTTCTTGGGGCAGCTCGGCGGCGATGAGGTCGCGGATGGATTTGGCGGAGCCGGATGTGCCGATGGCGAAATCCCAACCTGTACGCTTCATGAGTTTGCTGATGCGCTGGATTTCGTTACGTGCGGCAGAGATGGCGGCTTGGAAGTCTTTGGCGGTGATTTTGTTTTGGAAGAAACGCAGGCTATAAGTGACGCAGCCTAAGGGCAGGCTTTCGGTAGCGAGCGGCTGGAGGTCGGAGCCGATGACGAATTCGGTCGAGCCGCCGCCGATGTCGATGACGAGCATCTTGTCGCCGTTGGGCGGTAGGGTGTGGACGACGCCGGTGTAAATGAGGCGGGCTTCTTCACGGCCTGCGATGATTTCGATGGGGAAGCCCAGTGCGGCTTCGGCTTTGGGTAGGAATTGGGCGATATTTTTTGCTACGCGGAAGGTATTGGTCGCCACGACGCGCACTTGTTCGGGTTTGAACCCGCGCAGCCGTTCGCCGAATTTTGCCAAACAGTCCAAGGCGCGCTCTTGGGATGCTTCGTCGAGGTTTTTATGTTCGTCCAAACCGGCGGCAAAACGCACCATTTGTTTGAAGGAATCGATGACTTTCAGTTGTCCGTTGTTGTTTTCGCAAACTTGGAGGCGGAAGCTGTTGGAACCTAAATCGACGGATGCCAGGACGTTGGTGGGCGTAGTGGTCATGAAGGGATACCGGTGGATAAACGAAGCTCTAATGTTACTCTGTCCCGCCGTTGATTGACAATATCGCAGATCAACTTTAAACCGCCGCAATATTGCACCGTATTGATGTATCACGCATTGTCTGTTTCAAGTCAATCCGCTCATCAATGATACACGCCACCTTTGATTCTGCACGGAGATATTCTTATAATACCCGTTTTGCAAACGTCAAAAGGTCGTCTGAAAACAAAAAATAGGGTTTTCAGACGACCTTTAAACCGACTAAAACGAATGACAGTACACATGAAAACGGAAAACCTGATCCTCACGCCCGAATCCCCGTCCCGCCGCCGCTTTTTACTGGCTGGCGGCGCATTGCTGCTCAGCCCTGCCGCCGCACTCGCCGGCGCGCAACGCGAAGAAACGCTTGCCGATGATGTCGCTTCGGTCATGCGCAGCTCCATCAACAATGTCAACCCGCCGCGCCTCGTGTTTGCCGATCCAAACGAAGGCGAACGCTGGCTGGCGGCGATGTCTTCCCGCCTTGCCCGCTACGTTCCCGATGCCGCCGAACGCCGCCGCCTACTGGTCAACATCCAATACGAAAGCAGCCGCGCGGGGCTGAATACCCAAGTGATTTTAGGGTTGATCGAAGTCGAAAGCGCGTTCCGCCAATACGCCATCAGCGGCGTCGGCGCGCGCGGGCTGATGCAGGTCATGCCGTTTTGGAAAAACTATATCGGCAAACCTTCGCACAACCTGTTCGACATCCGCACCAACCTGCGCTACGGCTGCACCATCCTGCGCCACTACAACAATATCGAAAAAGGCAACATCGTCCGCGCTTTGGCGCGCTTCAACGGCAGCCTGGGCAGCAACAAATACCCCAACGCCGTCTTAGGCGCATGGCGCAACCGCTGGCAATGGGGCTGACCGCGGGGTATAAACGGCTGCGCCCGTGCAAATGCAAACCCTTTTGAATCCTGTATAATCCGCACATCTGATAATTTTAAAATTTCAGACGACCTTAAAATCCTACCAGGTCGTCTGAAAAACCGTTTATGGCAAAAGACACCCGCATCCAAATGTTCCCGCACGAATGGCGTGCCAGCACCACCCTCTCCGGCGTTTACGCTCTGCGTATGTTGGGGATGTTCTTGGTTCTCCCCGTTTTGTCCTTATATGCCGCCTCATTGCCCGGCGCGGAAAACAACAAAACTTTGGTCGGTCTGGCAATGGGTATCTACGGACTGACGCAGGCGTTGCTGCAACTGCCTTTGGGCATCGCCTCCGATAAATTTGGGCGCAAAAAAACCATTTATGTCGGACTGATTGTCTTTGCCGCCGGTAGTTTTCTCGCCGCTGCCGCCAACTCATTGCCCATGCTGGTTGCCGCGCGCGCCATCCAAGGGGCGGGCGCAGTCAGCGCCGCAGTGACCGCGCTGCTTGCCGACCTGACCCGGGACGGCGTGCGTACCCGTGCGATGGCGATGATAGGTTTGAGCATAGGTTTGACCTTTTCCGTCAGCCTGGTGGTCGCCCCGATGATTGCCGATATTATCGGCGTTCCCGGATTGTTTATGCTGACCGGCATCCTGACCGTCATCAGCATAGGCGTTGTCGCTTGGATGACTCCTGATCCCGAAGTGTCCAAGCTGCACGAAGACACACAGGCGCAGCCCTCGCGCATGGGCGAAGTCCTCCGCGACCGCCAGCTTCTCAACTTGGATTTCGGCATTTTCGCGCTGCATGCCGCACAAATGGCGTTATTCACTGCCCTGCCTTTTGCCATGACACAGCTCGGTTTGGAAAAAATCCAGCATTGGAAAGTCTATCTGCCCTCGACCATCGCAGGGCTGGTGATTATGATTCCCCTCATCATCATCGGCGAAACCCGCAACAAGCTCAAGCAAGTCTTCATCCTCGGCATCGCCTGCATCGCAGCGGCGCAAATCGGCTTATTGTTCGGCATGCACTCGATTTGGCTGATTACCGCCTATCTGGTTGTTTACTTTATCGGCTTCAACGTATTGGAAGCCAGCCTGCCGTCCATGGTGTCTAAGATTGCACCGGCCGATTTGAAAGGCACGGCGATGGGCGTTTACAATACCATGCAGTCCGTCGGGCTGTTTGTGGGCGGCGCAAGCGGCGGATGGCTGTTTCAACAATACGGCTTTGCAGGCGTTTTCACCTTTTGCAGCGTATTGATGCTGTTGTGGCTGGTCATCGCCGTGCTCGCGCCCGCGCCCAAACCCGTCAGAAACCTCAGCTATCCCGTCAGCCCCGTATGGCAGGAAAAACACGATTCGCTCTACCAAGCATTGTCCCAAGTCGAAGGCGTCGAAAGCATTACCTTCAGCGCAGACAAACAAACTATTTACATCAAGGCGTTGCAAAAAGGATTTGACCAAGAGGCCGCCGAAAACATCATCACAGGAGTTTAAAAAATGTCATTGAACAAAGTCATCCTTATCGGCCGTCTCGGTCGCGACCCCGAAGTCCGCTATATGCCCAACGGCGAAGCCGTCTGCAATTTCAGCATCGCCACCAGCGAAACATGGAACGACCGCAACGGCCAGCGCGTAGAACGCACCGAGTGGCACAACATCACCATGTACCGCCGTCTCGCCGAAATCGCCGGACAATATCTGAAAAAAGGCAGCCAAGTTTATCTGGAAGGCCGCATCCAAAGTCGTAAATACCAAGGCAAAGACGGCATCGAACGCACCGCATACGACATTATCGCCAATGAAATGAAAATGCTCGGCGGCCGCAACGACAACAGCGGCGGCGCACCTTACGACGACGGCGGTTACAGCCAAGGCGGCTACCAACAACAAGCGCCGCAGCAACAATACCAAGCCGCCCCGCAAAACCAAGAACCCCCTGCCGCCCCCCGCCGCCAAGCTCCCGCCGCACCGGCAGCCCCTGTCGAGGACATCGACGACGATATTCCTTTTTGAGTTACATAAACAACCCAACAATATTGCTTGATACAAACCGCCGAGGTTTGAGGATAGATTGGGTATCCGTATTGGATGAAAGCAATCCGTCAGACTTTGAAAGCCATTTACAAAAATGCTTTGA
>JVVZ01000519.1:0-5299 GCA_001062585.1 Neisseria meningitidis | reverse complement strand
CTGTACTGTCTGCGGCTTCGTCGCCTTGTCCTGATTTTTGTTAATCCACTATATATCCGTCCTTATATGGTCAAATCGCCGCTGAAATCCGTATCAAACCCATCGGCGTATCGGCTTATATCCATTCCAATTTTATTTTGAACGGACTGAAGCCAAAAAACAAAACCGAAAAAAATGTGCTTGTTCTCAGGCGTCACGCCGAATATGCCGTCACTTTGATGCGAAATTTGCAGGTCACTCAATATAGACAAGAAGCTGTCCAGATTTTGCCTGATGTCTTCTATAGTGGATTAAATTTAAATCAGGACAAGGCGACGAAGCCGCAGACAGTACAGATAGTACGACAAGGCGAGGCAACGCCGTACTGGTTTAAAGTTAATCCACTATATCTCGCTTTTTTGAAGTTCCTCAATCAACAGGACTTCATTATCCAGACCAATAATGGTGGGCAGCTTGGTCAGTTTTTCATAAATCGCTTTCACAGACATTTTTCAATACCGGTAAATCCGACGCGCGGGATACGGGCGCGGGTAAGGTGGGTAGGGATAGCCGTAGCGGTGTACCGGCTCGCTGTCCTGATAGATGACGGTCGTTCCCGGCGGGGCGTTGACGGTAACGGTTTTGTTGATGGTGGTTTGGGAATGGACGGGCAGGTCGAGGACGGCGGTGCGGCTGTAAGGGGTTTCGGTGTAGAAACAGCCGTCAAGTGCGGTCAGCGTGAAGGCGTAAAGTAGGGGCTTCTTCATGGGATTCCTTCATTCAAAACGAAACGGTAAGGGGTCGTCTGAAACGTGATTTCGAACAGTTTGAAACCGTTTTAGGGTTTTCAGACGACCCTTTTTATCGCCAACATCCTTAACTTTAAATACGGCAACCGGTAAGTTGCGTATCGAAAATAAAGTCATTTGACTATCTCCAGCCGACAGGATGGGGTGGCGGTGTTTCAGGCGGTGTTTCAGACGACCTTCCCGCTTACCTTAACACGGTCTTCGTCCAGCGGCCGACCCATTGTTTCTGTTTGGTGTCGATGTCGTTGCGGCTGGGCGAGTCGGTGTGTTTCGGGGCTTGGGCGAACTCGAAGACTTTGGGCAGCGGCGTGTTTTTCACGGCGGGATAGACCCACATTTCGGTCGGCAGGGATTTTTGCACTTCGCCGCTTTGCAGCCACTGTACGAGTTTCGCCGCCAGCTCGGGTTGTTTTGCGCCCTTCAAGACTGCCGCGCCTTCGACTTGGCGGAACACACCGCCTTTGAGGAAGAGGTTGCCGGTCGGCGGCACGCTGTATTTGCCTTTGGAGTAGTGGACTTCGGCGGCGGGGCTGGCGGCGTAGCTGACGACGAGCGGATAGGCGCCGCCGTTTTGGGTGAAGTCGGTGTAATAGGCTTCACTCCAGCCTTTGGCGACTTTCACGCCGTTTTGACGCATCTGCGCCCACCATTTGAACGCGCCCTCTTCTCCCATGCCGCCGATGTTCGCCATCAGGAAGGCAAGTCCGGGCGAGGAGGTGGCGGGCGAGGGCGTAACCAGCAGGTTTTTATATTCTGGGCGGGTCAAGTCCTGCAAAGTTTTGGGCAGCGGCAGTTTTTTCTGTTCAAACCATTTTTTGTCGTAGTTGAGGGTAACGTAGCCGTAATTCACTGCCGCGATGACGGGCATCCCCGCTGAAACGGGCGCGGATTTGGGCTGCGCCGCGGCCAGTATGCCTGCTTCGCGCGCTTTGCCGATGTTGGCGTTGTCCAAACCGTAAACCGCGTCGGCAATCGGGTTTGCCTTGCTGAGAATCAGCTTGTTGAGCATTTCGTTGCCGCTGCCCGCCTTGATGACGGAGACTTTGGCGTCGTTGGCTTTTTCAAACTGCGCGAGGGCGGATTGGGGCAGGCTGAAGGATTTGTGCACGGCAAGGCGCACTTCGGTCTGGGCGGATAAGTTTGCCGAAGCCAGCAAGAGGGCGAGGGCGGATAATTTCAGTTTCATTCTCTAACCTTTGTACGGGTAAAATACGAAACATCATAACAAAATCCGCACCAACACACGACATGAACCTTTCCCCCGTCTGGCTATTCGACCTCGACAACACGCTGCACAACGCCGATGCAGGCATTTTCTACATCATCAACCGCGCCATGACCGACTATATGGCGCAACGCCTCAAGCTCTCCGAAGAAGCGGCATCCGACCTGCGTCAGGACTATTGGCACCGGTACGGCGCGACGCTTGCCGGCCTGCAAATCCACCATCCCGAAATCGACATCTGCGAATTTCTGCGCGAAAGCCATCCCATCGCGCAAATCTTGGCAAAATTGCAAGGCATGGAGGGAACCGAAAGCGTTTTAGGTCGTCTGAAAGGACGCAAAGCCGTTTTTTCCAACGGCCCTTCGTTTTACGTCCGCGCTATCATCGGGGCATTGGGTTTGGCAAACCGTTTTGACGCATTCTTCGGCACGGACGACTTCGGGCTGCGCTACAAGCCCGACCCGCAAGCCTACCTGACCGTCTGCCGCCTGCTCGACGCTGCGCCCGGACAGTGCATCATGATCGACGACAGCGCGGACAACCTGCACCAAGCCAAAGAGCTGGGCATGAAAACCATATGGTTCGGCAGCAAAGCCCATCCCCTGCCCTTTACCGACGCCGTTGCAAAAGATATGCAGGCGCTCGCCGAATGTGCCGAAAAACTGTCGGCACTCGTCTGAAACCTTTACAATATCGGGTTTGAACAACGGCACCAATCCGCCCGACCACAAGGACAACCATCATGCGATACACCGCCCTCATCCTCGCCGCAGCAGCCGCCCTGACCGGCTGTACCTGGGAAACCTACCAAAACGAATCCGGCCACACCTCCCTGCGCCCCAAATACGAAAAAGGCACGCGCATCTATTACGAAGACGGCACCTACTCCCGCGATATGCGTTACAACCAATACCGCCCCGAACGCCGCACCCTCAAACCGCTGCACGGCGACCAAGAAAACGTCCGCGGCACGACATGGAACAAACCCCAAGGCGCCGGACAAGCCGCGCCCGAAACGCAAACTGAGGAATAATCCGCCCGCAGAGGTCGTCTGAAACCGTTTTTTCCGTTTCAGACGACCTCAAACATAACCGCCATCCCGTTCGTCCCACGCCTGCCGTCTTTCAAAAAGGAGAAAACCATGCGTTCCCTCGCCCTGATTTTCGTTACCGCCGCCATCCTGAGCGGCTGCACCACAGACCACTACGACTTCGACAGCCGTCCCGCCGACACATCTGCGCGTACGCCCCTGAAACCGACCACACTCGACCGCTTGGAACACGGCAGCCATGCCGACTCGTACCGCTGGAACCCCAAACCCAATAAACCATAACCCCCACGTCCGCACACCGAACCCAAATAAAAAGGTCGTCTGGAACCCAAACCCCCGTTCAGACGACCCCCAAATACCCCCTTCATCAACATTGCATTCGAGAAAGCCCATCATGTCCGCCACACCCCTCAACATCGTCATCCTCGCCGCCGGCAAAGGCACGCGCATGTATTCCAAAATGCCCAAAGTGCTGCACCGAATCGGCGGCAAGCCCATGGTCGAGCGCGTTATCGACACCGCCGCCGCCCTGAATCCACAAAACATCTGCGTCGTCATCGGACACGGCAAAGACCAAGTCTTGGACACCGTCAAACGCGACGTCGTCTGGGTCGAGCAAACCGAACAGCTTGGCACCGGCCACGCCGTCAAAACCGCCCTGCCGCACCTTGCCGCCGAAGGCCGCACGCTGGTGCTGTACGGCGACGTCCCCCTGATTGACACCGCCACCCTCGAAACCCTGCTCGAAGCCGCCGGCAGCGAAGTCGGCCTGTTGACCGACGTTCCCGCCGACCCGACAGGCTTGGGCCGCATCATCCGCGACAGCCAAGGCAGCGTAACCGCCATCGTCGAAGAAAAAGACGCCGACACCGCCCAAAAAGCCGTCCGCGAAATCAACACAGGCATCCTCGTCCTGCCCAACGCCAAACTCAAAAACTGGCTGGACAGCCTCTCCAGCAACAACGCCCAAGGCGAATACTACCTGACCGACCTCATCGCCAAAGCCGTTGCCGACGGCATCAAAGTCCATCCCGTCCAAGTGCGCGCCTCCCACCTCGCCGCCGGCGTGAACAACAAACTCCAGCTCGCCGAACTCGAACGCATCTTCCAAACCGAACAGGCGCAAGCCCTGCTCAAAGCAGGCGTTACCCTGCGCGACCCCGCCCGCTTCGACTTAAGGGGTCGTCTGAAACACGGACAAGACGTCGTGATTGACGTCAACGTCGTCCTCGAAGGCGACATCGAAATCGGCGACAACGTCGAAATCGGCGCAAACTGCGTCATCAAAAACGCCAAAATCGGCGCAAACAGCAAAATCGCCCCCTTCTCCCACTTCGAAGACTGCGAAATCGGACAAAACAACCAAATCGGCCCTTACGCCCGCCTGCGTCCGCAAGCCCGCCTTTCAGACGACGTACACGTCGGCAACTTCGTCGAAATCAAAAACGCCGCCATCGGCAAAGGCACCAAAGCCAACCACCTCACCTATATCGGCGACGCCGAAGTCGGTAGCAAAACCAACTTCGGCGCAGGCACGATCATCGCCAACTACGACGGCGTGAACAAATACAAAACCGTCATCGGCGACGAAGTCCGCATCGGCTCCAACTGCGTCTTGGTCGCCCCCGTTACCCTCGGCAACAAAGTTACAACCGGCGCAGGCAGCACGATTACCAAAAACGTCGAAGACAACAAACTCGCCCTCGCCCGCGCCCGCCAAACGGTGATCGAAGGCTGGGTACGTCCGGAAAAAGGCGATAAGAAATAAAGCGGTAAACCGCCCAGCGCAACTCGTTGCAGCAACAGCAATCTGTCCCTTCCCCCGTTCGGCGGGGGAAGGTTAGGATGGGGGTGGCTTTGCGACTTTAGGTCAAATCAAATTCGTACAACCCATAGAACCACCCTCTCCCCAGCCCTCTCCCGCCGGACGGGAGAGGGGGTAGGTTGCAGATAAAAACGAGGTCGTCTGAAAACTCTGAGATTTGAGTTTTGGAGAAACTCGTTCCCGATTTTTTCAGACGACCTTTTACTCAATCAAAACAGACTTGTGATAACTCAAGTAGCGTGGGCTGCGCCCACGAAATCTTCTATTTAACAATCTAAATCAGCCAACAGTCGAATGGGCATCCATTTCGGCATTCGTTTCGCGGGCAAAGCCCATGCTACTCGTTGCTGCAACAGCAATCTGTCCCTTCCCCCGTCTAGCGGGGGAAGGTTAGGATGGGGGTGGCTTTG
>JVVZ01000518.1:0-8791 GCA_001062585.1 Neisseria meningitidis | reverse complement strand
ATCTGTACTGTCTGCGGCTTCGTCGCCTTGTCCTGATTTAAAGTTAATCCACTACAACAAGGTCGTCTGAAAACAGACAGGGGCAGTTCGGGCAAAATTCAGACCGGCTTTCGCCCTAAAAAATCGTGCTAACGATACCATTTACTATAAAAATAAACAATATTTGCACAAATAATAACCATTCTTATACACCTCGTCTGAAAACACTTGCCCCATACAAAAAACGCCCCGACAGCCTTTTCAGACGACCTCCCGCCCTGCCAACCGCCCGCCCATCCCGCACCACTGCCCCGCCCGTCCGAAACGCGTTATACTTCCCAATTAACTGTCCGACCCACCCGCTTCAGGAGAACACCATGCCCGAACAAAACCGCATCCTCTGCCGCGAACTGAGCCTGCTCGCTTTCAATCGCCGCGTTTTGGCGCAGGCGCAGGATGAAAACGTGCCGCTTTTGGAACGTTTGCGGTTTTTGTGCATCGTCTCTTCCAACCTCGACGAATTTTTCGAGGTACGCATGGCGTGGCTTAAACGTGCGCAAAAAATGAATCCGCACGAGCGTTTGGACAACGGCACCACGCCATCCGAAACCATCGCCGCCGTCGCCGCCGAAGCACACGCGCTGATACAAGAGCAATACCGCCTGTTCAACGAAGTCTTGCAGCCCGAACTGAGCAAACAAGGCATCCATTTCTACCGCCGCCGCAACTGGACAGCAGGGCAGCAGAAATGGATCGAGCAGTATTTCGACGCCGAACTGCTGCCCATCCTCACCCCCATCGGACTCGACCCGTCGCACCCCTTCCCGCGCCCGCTGAACAAATCGCTCAACTTCGCCGTCGAACTTGAAGGTACGGACGCATTCGGCCGCCCCTCCGGCATGGCGATTGTGCAAGCCCCGCGCATCCTGCCGCGCGTCGTCCCCCTGCCCGCCGAATTGTGCGACGGCGGCAGCGGCTTCGTTTTCCTCTCCTCCATCCTGCACGCCCACGTCGGCAAACTCTTCCCAGGCATGACGGTCAAAGGCTGCCACCAGTTCCGCCTCACCCGCGACAGCGACCTGACCGTCGATGAAGAAGACCTCAAAAACCTGCGTGCCGCCATTCAAAACGAATTGCACGACCGCGAATACGGCGACGGCGTGCGCCTCGAAGTCGCCGACACCTGCCCGCCCCACATCCACGACTTCCTGCTCGCCCAGTTCAAACTCACCCCCGCCGAGCTTTACCAAGTCAAAGGCCCGGTCAACCTCGTGCGCCTTAATGCCGTGCCCGATTTGGTTGACCGTCCCGACCTCAAGTTTCCCGCACGCGGGGCAGGTCGTCTGAAAGCATTGCGCAAGAACGGCTCCATTTTCAAACTGGCGAAACAGTCGCCCATCCTGCTGCACCATCCGTATCAGTCCTTCGACCCCGTCGTCCACATGATACGCGAAGCCGCCGCCGACCCCGCCGTCCTTGCCGTCAAAATGACCATCTACCGTACCGGCAGCAACTCCGAACTCGTCCGCGCCCTGATGAAAGCCGCCCTTGCCGGCAAACAAGTGACCGTCGTCGTCGAACTCATGGCGCGTTTTGACGAAGCCAACAACGTCAACTGGGCGCAACAGCTTGAAAACGCAGGCGCACACGTCGTTTACGGCGTATTCGGCTACAAAATCCACGCCAAAATGGCACTCGTCATCCGCCGCGAAAACGGCGCACTCAAACGCTACGCCCACCTCGGCACCGGCAACTACCACCAAGGCACATCGCGCATTTACACCGACTTCGGCATCATCACCGCCGACGACCAAATCACCGCCGACGTGAACACCATCTTTATGGAAATCACAGGCTTGGGCAAACCGGGTCGTCTGAACAAGCTCTACCAAAGCCCGTTTACCCTGCACAAAATGGTCATCGACCGCATCGAGCGCGAAATCCAACACGCCAAAGCAGGCAAACCTGCCCGCATCCGCGCCAAAATGAATTCATTGATTGAGCCGAGCGTCATCGACGCCCTCTATCGCGCCAGCAGCGCAGGCGTGCAAATCGACCTCATCGTGCGCGGCATGTGTACCCTGCGCCCCGGCGTGAAAGGCCTGTCTGAAAACATCCGCGTCCGCTCCATCATCGGCAGACAGCTCGAACACTCCCGCGTGTACTGCTTCCACAACAACGGCGCGGACGACACCTTCATCTCCAGCGCCGACTGGATGGGGCGCAACTTCTTCCGCCGCATCGAAGTCGCCACCCCGATTTTCACACCCGAACTCAAAGCCCGCGTCATCCACGAAGGCATCGAAATGGCGCTGCAAGACAACACCCGCGCCTGGCTGATGCAGCCCGACGGCAGCTACATCCGCGCCCAACCCGAAAACGGCGAACCCGCATTCAGCCTGCAAGAAAGCTTGTGGGAAATGTACGGCAGATAAAGCGCGGCAACACAAAAGGTCGTCTGAAACCGGTTTTCAGACGACCTTTTGACTTAAGGCGATACAGGGCTTGCCATTGACTGACGGGATGAAACAGAAACGCTCACTCCGGATCGTCCGTAAACGCATTCGCCCGAAAGATTGGCACGAACGTCAACAGATAAAGCACGAACACGGCGGCGGTCAGAATCGCGGGGACGGTGATGAAGAATATCGGGTTCACGTTCATTAAAACAGCGCGCGAGACGGCGGCGGCGAAAAGGATGGGGACGGCGATGCGGCAGAGTTTGGGGTAGTCGAGTTTGATAAAACCGCTGTGCCACAGTCCGGCAGTCAGCCATACCATCATCACGCCGCCCATCATGCCGCCGAGGGTAATCAGGTGCAGGGGCGCGGAGGTAGGCAGGTTTTGCAGTTTCGCCGCGCCTGTCCACAGATAGCCTGCGGCGGCAAAAAGCTGGAGCAGGTAATAAGTGCGGACGTAGTGTTTGCGCAGGAGTTCGTGATGGTGCAGTTCGCGCAGCTTGGCGAGCAGGATGAAGCCGACGGCGAGCGCGGTAAAACCGGCGGTTTGCGCGGGCAGCCAAAGCTCGGCGGCGGCGTGCAGCAGCAGGAAGGTGATGGCGATGTTTTTATAGACGACGTTGGGGATGAATACGGGGTCTTTCAGACGACATTCTTTAAGGGCTTCCGCGCCCAGAAGGACGCTGACGCGGACGGATACAAACATGACCGCCGCCATGTTCAGATGCACTTGCGCGCGCAACAGGTTCAAATCACCGCTGACGGCATAGGCCGTCTGAAAAACGGTGAACGCGGCAAGTAACATTAGCAGGGCAAAGTTGTCGGTGTTGCGGTCGAGCCAAATCAGCCAGGCGCAGAACAGCAGCAACACCAGCCAATAGGCGGCGACGAAAAACGAAGAGGTTTGCGTCGCAAACGGCAACAGGACGGATGCGGCGAACAACAATGCCGCCATCAAAGTAGCAACAGGTTTCAGACGACCTTTATAACCCGTCCATTCGAGCATGGCGGCAGTCAGAAAACCGCCGTATGCCGCAGGCAGCATGAGTTCTAAGAAGATTTGGCGGTGCAAGACGATGGCACCGGGGCTGATGAGAAACACCAACACGCCGAGTATGGCAAGTACCGCCGCGCCGACAAAAAACGGCCGCATGGGGTGGGTGAAAAATTTATTCATGGCTTGGCTTGATTCTGCATGAAGATACTTTCGGATATAAATTTATTGGGCGGACAGAGCCGTATCTTTTGCCAAAGAGGCAAGCCTGCGGCTTGCTTACCCTCTCCCTAGCCCTCTCCCACGGGGAGAGGGGATTAAGCTGCCAGACCCAAACATTTTCAATGTTTACCTGACATCTGATCCCAATTCTACGGCTCTCTGATTTTCAGCAACCTGATCCCCTCGCCCGTGGGAGAGGGGATTAGGCTACCAAACCCGAACATTTTCAGGTTTACCTGCCATCTGATTCCCAATCCTGCGCCCTCTGATTTTCAGCAACCTGATCCCCTCGCCCGTGGGAGAGGGTTAGGGAGAGGGCAACGAACCGCAAGGTTTGTCAGATACTCAAATGCCCGTATCATTCATATTATTGATATTATTGTTTGAATTGTATTATTTTCAATAATAATAAATAATCCTAAACCAATATAAATAACAGCCATTATCCAACGACTAAACTTCTCTACAATTTCACCAATACCTGAAATATTAGCCAATCTTTGTGCTGTATATACTAAAACAAAAATCAATATTAAAAATACAAGAAGAGTAACTAATAAGTCGACAAGATCTAAAGTCACAAAGTAAGGAACAAAAAGTCCAATATTATCTGCACCACAACTAGCAACTGTAACCAAAGCAACAATACCGACTAATTTTGACAACCCTTTTTCATCCAATTCTTTTTTAGCTCTTTTTTCGCCCTCACAATCGTCGTAAATAGCAACTTTAATACCTAAGTAAATCGGTATTAAACCTAATAAACCCAACACCCATTTTTCCGGAACATAATGCAAAACAAAAGCTAGAAATAAACTAACTAATATTAAAATTACAGAACCTAAATATTGTCCGATATAAATATCTCGATATTCTTTTCTAGTATTTGCTCTAGCAAAAAATATTAATAGTATTACCAACAAATCTACTGCTGTAGCAATATATAAAACAGCAGCAGTAATCACAGTCGAAAACATAAAGCACCTCATAATGAATCCCCTGCCCCCTTGGCACCACGGCTTTTTCAAAAACCGAATCGCGTTCGGATAACAGATTCGTATCTTTCGCTAAAGAGGCAAGCCTGCGGCTTGCTTACCCTCTCCCTAGCCATCTCCCACGGGGAGAGGGAATTGGGCTGTCGAGCCTGAACATTTTCAGGTTTACCTGACATCTGATTCCCAATTCTACGGCTCTCTGATTTTGAGAAACCTGATCCCCTTTCCCCGTGGGAGAGGGTTAGGGAGAGGGTTAGGGAGAGGGCAACGAACCGCAAGGTTTGTCAGAAATTTAAATTCCTATCACTCATAATAATGAATCCCCTGAAACTCTCTTGCCACCACGGCTTCTTCAAAAGCCGAATCGCGTTCGGACAGCGGCGTAGGCAGGGTAATCACGTTTTGCACGTTCATGCCCTTAGTGGAAAGCAGCATGATTTCATGGCTCAGGCGTGCGGCTTCGAAGCGGTCGTGCGTTACCAGCATACACGCCATGCCCTGCCGCTCGATTTTTTCCACCAGCATGGCGACCAAAATATCGCGCAAATCGCGGTCCAAACCGACGAACGGCTCGTCCAGCAAGGCAAGGTCGCAGCCGCACAGCAGCAGGCGCAAAAATGCTACCCGTTTCGCCATGCCGCCGGACAATTCGGTCGGATATTTGTTCAAATCGCCCGCAGTCAGCCCGACTTTCGCCGCCAGCGCGATGATTTCGCCTTCATCAAGTTTGTCCATAAAAATAGCGATATTCTGCATCGCGGTCAAGTTTCCCGGCAGGCGGTTTTCCTGAAACAGAAAACCCGTTTTG
Source organism: Neisseria meningitidis (assembly GCA_001062585.1). Taxonomy (GTDB): domain Bacteria; phylum Pseudomonadota; class Gammaproteobacteria; order Burkholderiales; family Neisseriaceae; genus Neisseria; species Neisseria meningitidis_D. The sequence continues at coordinate 3,334 of JVVZ01000518.1, read as the reverse complement.
CGGAAAGTATTGCGTATCGTGCCCGATTTCGGCGTTTCCAAACCCGCAATCAGCCGCAAAACCGTCGTCTTGCCGCAGCCGCTCGGCCCGAACAAAGCTTTTACTTCGCCGTGTTGCAGGTTCAAACTGAAATCGCGCACAATGGGATCGCGGAGAATTTCAAAACGCACGTTTTCAAGATAGAGCATCATCTTCTCCACGGCATAAACAAAATTTCCAAAGGCTTAGTAATCAAGTATTCAAACAGCGATACAAACACGATGACCAACACCACATAAGCCATCACCGTCGAAGTCTCCAGCATCGCCCTCGCGTCTGCAATCCGCGCGCCCACGCCTTCGCTCGCACCCAAGAGTTCCGCCATAATCACCACCTTCACCCCCATCGCCACCGCCACGCCGATGCTGGAAATCACATAGCCCGTCAGATGCGGGATATACAGATAACGGATTTTTTTCAGACGGCCTAACTTATAAGCGTCAAACAACTCCTCATGCTGCTTGTTCACGCTCGCCATCCCGACCGCCGCACTCGCAAACGTCAGCGGCGCAACCAACACAATGATGGTAAACAGCACGCTCGGATTGCCGAAACCGAACCAAAACAACGCCATCACCACCCAAATAATCGGCGGCATCGCCAACAAAACCGTAATCACAGGCTTGAGCAACGCCATCGCCGTCTTAAAACTACCCGCCACCAGCCCCGCCGCCAATCCCGCCGCCAGTGCAACCGAAATGCCCACCACCGACCGCCACAGAGAAATCCCGATTTCGTTTTCCTGAAAATGCTTCAATAAATCCAAAGATTTTTGAAACACCTCCACCGGCGCAGGCAGCATAAACTCACCGAACACGGCACTGCCCCACGCCCACAACGCCACCACCATCATCGCCACGCTCAGACCGGCAAAGCCGCTCCAAAGGTAGTCGATGATGTAAAACACCGCAGGCTGCGGTTTACGGATTTTGTCGGTTTTAATCATGGTTTAGGTGTTGGTTGATGGGGATGGTTTGGGGATGATAAGTCGTCTGAAAAAATGGTTGATTGGGTTAGACGGAACACCGTAACCCAACGAAACGGCTTGGTTTCTCAAAATAGTGTTTTTCAGACGACCTTGGTTTGGGATTTCGGGGTTTCGTCGGGTTACGACTGCTGCTAAACCAACCTACGATTACTAATTAATTAAAGTAAGGAACAGGATTCCGACTATTAGCAACATGTTGAGTAAAATGTGTCGTTAAATTAAAGAACTGTATTAATGGAGGATTATGTACTCCATTATCAACCATAAACCTTTGAAAACATAAAGCTAAGCTGGCTACGCGCTGATTACCTACATTAATATTAAAGTGGTTTGAAATAATAGTATTTATACTACGTATATCTGAATTATCAGGCACCTGCGTAGGATTGCTAACTAAATTAAACAATACACTTTCTAATGCTCCGCTAACATTATCCAAATTCCACATAAGACAAATCATACCTATTGCATCATAGAGTTCTTTAGCTATTGGATTCCAGTTTGGTACTTGTTGAACACCTCTTCCAACTCCTGCACGACCTACATTATTTGCATTTCCGACTTGACCAAAACCTGCCAATGGATCAAATAAAGGTAATCGATTTACTGCTGGATTTTGCCGTTGTATCAAATTAATAAAGTCATTAGCAACAGTTATTCCACAAACAAAAGTACCAGCATCGGCTTGATCTGCATAACTTTGATAACTAAAAACATAATACTCTCTGTCTAAAGTTGGTCCTGCACAGCTTTCCTTAGTTTGTCCATTCAATAATCTGACATGAGCTAAAGGTACAATTTCAAAATCATGAACAAGCTGTACACGGGTCGTTTCACCACGGCAATCATGAATAGGCATTTTTCTTCTCCTGTTTGAATAAAAAGACATTGATACTAAAACATCACAGCAAGCGTAGGTTGGGTCATGACCCAACATTTCAGACAGTTCAACAGTTTTGTTGGGGTTAACAACTCAACCTACGGTTACTACCCGCCGTCATTCCCGCGCAGGCGGGAATCCAGAGGTTTTCATCGCTGCAATTTTAAAATATTCCTGCAATATCTAAGACTGGATTCCCGCCTGCGCGGGAATGACGGCTATTTACATACTGTTCTGACTGTTATCTGATAGGTCGTCTGAAAAAAGTAGGTCGGATACTCGTATCCGACAGCCCCAGCCGAAATGTCGGATTCAAGAATCCGACCTTGTATATCGAAACACCCGTATCATAGCAACAAACCGCCCGCCGCCACCCGCATCCGACCAAGGCAAACAACCGTTGCGTAGCTCAGGGAGCGGCCGGGCAACCCATCGACACAACCGGACAGTTGCCAGACAACACAACCGAATGCAAGGCAGGTTTATGATGAGTACCCAATACAACTGTGCAGGCATCGACATCGCCAAACGAAACTTCGTCATCGCCGTTTCGTCTTTGTCTAAAACCAAAACCGAAACCAACAACCCAAAAGGTATCGCCCATACTATCGAATACCTTAAAAAACACAACGTCGCCCTCGTCGTCATGGAAAGCACCGGCGCTCTCGAAATTCCCGCCGCCAAAGCCATCCACCGCGCAGGCATAGCCGTGATCATCGCCAACCCGCGTCAGACGCATCAGTTTGCCCAATCGCAGTCGCTGACCAAAACCGATGCCAAAGATGCCCAAATGCTCGCCTTCTTCGCACAGATGATGACGCAGAAAGAAGATTGGCAAACCATGCTCTACCAACCGCCCACCGAAGCGGAGGAAGTGTTGGAAGCATTGGTCAACCGCCGCAACCAGCTGGTGGATATGCGGACTGCCGAGAAAAACCGTCTGCATCAGGTTCATAAGACACAAGTCGAAAGCGTCAAACAACTGATTGCCCATTTTGACCGGCTGATTGACGAATTGGACAAACAAATCGACGACCACACCCACACGCATTTTGACGGCAAAGCCCAAGTGGCAGAGCAAATCAAAGGCATCGGTTCGACAACGACGGCTACGCTGATGGCGATGCTGCCCGAATTGGGACGGCTGTCGCACAAACGGCTGGCGAGTCTGGTCGGTATTGCGCCACACCCGAGGGAGAGCGGGGAAACCAAATTCAAAAGCCGCTGCTTCGGCGGAAGGTCTGCGGTGCGTAAGGCACTGTATATGGCTACCGTGGTAGCGACACGTTTTGAACCGCTTATTCGGGATTTCTACCAACGCCTGCTGTCCAAGGGTAAGCCGTATAAGGTTGCCGTTACGGCATGTATGCGCAAACTGCTGACGATATTGAATGCCCGGATGCGTGATTACTTTGCCGAAAACGGTA
>JVVZ01000517.1:0-3651 GCA_001062585.1 Neisseria meningitidis | reverse complement strand
TTGAGCTAAGGCGAGGCAACGCCGTACTGGTTTAAAGTTAATCCACTATACAAACCCACATCCTTGAATACGTCTCAACCCACATATCGGATTTTTCCCAACTTAAGGTCGTCTGAAAAATTTTCAGACGACCTCTCCGCCTTATCAGACACCTCATCTGACCTTGTCTTTCCCGCCCTCTATTTCACCTCTCATTCATCATTAAAATTCATCTAAAAATTAATCGCTTATAGCCTCAAAAATCCGCCATACCGCCCCGTTGCAAATCGTGCTATGGTCTATTTGATACGTTTGAAAAACCTTAACCACCTTGTATTCTGATTACAAAGAAAGGCTTCAAAATGGATGGTTGGACTCAGACTTTGAGCGCGGGCTGGCTGCTGGGTATTGCGGCGATGGCGATCGTGCTGATTTTGCTGCTGATTGTGAAACTGCGTGTCCATGCGCTGTTGACGCTGGTGTCGGTGAGCCTGCTGACGGCGGTGGCGACGGGGCTGCCGATGGATAAGATTGTGAACGACGTTCTGTTGAAAAACTTCGGCGGCACGCTCGGCAGCGTGGCTTTGCTGGTCGGTTTGGGTGCGATGCTCGGGCGGCTGGTAGAAACTTCGGGCGGGGCGCAGTCGCTGGCGGATGCGTTAATTCGGATGTTCGGCGAAAAACGTGCGCCGTTTGCTTTGGGCGTGGCATCGTTGATTTTCGGTTTCCCGATTTTCTTTGATGCGGGATTGGTGGTAATGCTGCCGATTGTCTTCGCGACGGCGCGGCGCATGAAGCAGGACGTATTGCCTTATGCGTTGGCGTCTATCGGCGCGTTTTCGGTGATGCACGTTTTCCTGCCTCCCCACCCCGGCCCGATTGCGGCTTCGGAATTTTATTCGGCGAACATTGGGCAGGTGCTGATTTTGGGATTGCCCGTCGCCATGTTCACTTGGTATGTCAGCGGTTATCTGCTTGGGAAGGTTTTGGGACGCACCATCCGCGTTCCCGTTCCCGATTTGCTCAGCGGCGGCGCGGTGGACAACGACCGGCCGCAAACGCCTGCCAAGGCTTCGACCGTGGTCGGCATTATGCTGATTCCTATGCTGTTGATTTTTATGAACACGGGGCTGTCCACCTTAATCAGTGAAAAAGTCGTCAGCGCGGACGAACATTGGGTACAGGTGGCGCGCATGATCGGCTCGACCCCTGTCGCGCTGCTGATTTCGGTTTTGGTGGCGCTTTATGTTTTGGGCAGAAAACGCGGCGAAAAAGCAAGCGCGCTGGAGAAAACGGTGGACGGCGCACTCTCCCCCGTTTGTTCGGTCATCTTGATTACCGGCGCGGGCGGGATGTTCGGCGGCGTGTTGCGCGCATCGGGCATCGGTCAGGCGTTGGCGGACAGTATGGCGGATTTGGGCATTCCCGTATTGCTGGGCTGCTTCTTGGTGGCATTGGCGCTGCGTATCGCGCAAGGTTCGGCAACCGTCGCTCTGACCACCGCCGCCGCATTGATGGCGCCTGCCGTTGCCGCCGCAGGCTTCAACGACTGGCAGCTCGCCTGCGTCGTTTTGGCAACCGCAGCAGGCTCGGTCGGCTGCAGCCACTTCAACGACTCGGGCTTCTGGCTGGTCGGCCGCCTTTTGGATATGGACGTACCGACCACGCTGAAAACATGGACAGTCAACCAAACGCTGATTGCCGCCATCGGTTTTTCAGTGTCGGTGCTGCTGTTTGCCGTGGTTTGAGGTCGTCTGAAAACGGTTTTGAGACGCTGAAACCGTCTGTCCGACCTTATATTTTTCAAATCCAACAAAGGAAGAGAACATGACGACGCATTTTGTGATAATGGGCGTTTGCGGCTGCGGCAAAACCACCGCCGCCCTGTCCCTGCAAAAACACCTCAACCAATGCCCCTACGCCGAAGGCGACGATTTCCACACCCAAGCCAACCGCGACAAAATGGGTGCGGGCATTCCGCTGACCGACGAAGACCGCTATCCGTGGCTGCGCAACCTGCGCGACTGGATGACGGAACAGGCGCAAAGCGGCGCGGCATACACCATCGTTACCTGCTCCGCGTTGAAACGCCAATACCGCGACATCCTGCGCGGCGCACAAAGCAAAACCGCCTTCATCCACCTGACACCGCCGCAAGCCATCAACCTCGAGCGCATGATGGCGCGCCAAGGGCATTATATGAAAGCGGGTATGCTGGATTCGCAACTGGAAATCCTGGAAGAACTCGGCGCGGACGAATACGGCGTCAAAATCGACAACCCCGGTTCGCCCGAAGCCGTAGAAGCCGATATTTTGGCTTGGGTTAAGGAGGAAGGTTTGTTGTGAAGAGAGTGTGTAAACAGGTATAAGGAAGGTCGTCTGAAAGTTTCAGACGACCTTTTTTGCGAGGATTCCGAACGTCTAAAACTGTCGGATTCGAGAATCCGACTACACACTCAGCAACTCACAATAAGCGGTAGGCGGATACTTGTATCCGACAAATATTTCGACATTTCCATCATTTCAAACGGCAGCCGCAATTTTGGAGATGTCGGTTTCGAGAATCCGACCTTGTATATCGAAACACCCGTATCATAGCAACAAACCGCCCGCCGCCACCCGCATCCGACCAAGGCAAACAACCGTTGCGTAGCTCAGGGAGCGGCCGGGCAACCCATCGACACAACCGGACAGTTGCCAGACAACACAACCGAATGCAAGGCAGGTTTATGATGAGTACCCAATACAACTGTGCAGGCATCGACATCGCCAAACGAAACTTCGTCATCGCCGTTTCGTCTTTGTCTAAAACCAAAACCGAAACCAACAACCCAAAAGGTATCGCCCATACTATCGAATACCTTAAAAAACACAACGTCGCCCTCGTCGTCATGGAAAGCACCGGCGCTCTCGAAATTCCCGCCGCCAAAGCCATCCACCGCGCAGGCATAGCCGTGATCATCGCCAACCCGCGTCAGACGCATCAGTTTGCCCAATCGCAGTCGCTGACCAAAACCGATGCCAAAGATGCCCAAATGCTCGCCTTCTTCGCACAGATGATGACGCAGAAAGAAGATTGGCAAACCATGCTCTACCAACCGCCCACCGAAGCGGAGGAAGTGTTGGAAGCATTGGTCAACCGCCGCAACCAGCTGGTGGATATGCGGACTGCCGAGAAAAACCGTCTGCATCAGGTTCATAAGACACAAGTCGAAAGCGTCAAACAACTGATTGCCCATTTTGACCGGCTGATTGACGAATTGGACAAACAAATCGACGACCACACCCACACGCATTTTGACGGCAAAGCCCAAGTGGCAGAGCAAATCAAAGGCATCGGTTCGACAACGACGGCTACGCTGATGGCGATGCTGCCCGAATTGGGACGGCTGTCGCACAAACGGCTGGCGAGTCTGGTCGGTATTGCGCCACACCCGAGGGAGAGCGGGGAAACCAAATTCAAAAGCCGCTGCTTCGGCGGAAGGTCTGCGGTGCGTAAGGCACTGTATATGGCTACCGTGGTAGCGACACGTTTTGAACCGCTTATTCGGGATTTCTACCAACGCCTGCTGTCCAAGGGTAAGCCGTATAAGGTTGCCGTTACGGCATGTATGCGCAAACTGCTGACGATATTGAATGCCCGGATGCGTGATTACTTTGCCGAAAACGGTA